>NZ_JBJGZD010000016.1:0-112003 GCF_054050335.1 Geodermatophilus sp. SYSU D00698 | reverse complement strand
CGCCTTCGCCTACCGGCACAGCCACGCCTGGCGCCAGGCCCTGACCGACCTGGGCGCCGAGGGCCGCCGGATCCGGCCCTACCGGCCGCAGACCAACGGCAAGGCCGAGCGGTTCAACCGCACGCTGTTTGAGGAATGGGCCTACGCGCGCCCGTTTGACTCCAGCTCAGACCGGGCCGCGGCCTTGCCCGGCTGGCTGCACACCTACAACCATCACCGCACCCACACCGCCCTCGGCGGACGGCCACCGATCAGCCGCATCCCCGTCAACGACCTCGCGGGACAGAACAGCTAGCGGCGCCCGCGGAACCGGCCGAGCAGGTCGCCGGCGCCCCCGACGGTCCGCGCGGCCAGCGCCAGGATCGGCCCGCCGGGGATGCCCGGCGCCGACTCGACGATCGGGGCCAGCCGCATCAGCTCCGGCAGGTCCCGCACCCGCAGCCGGCGCCGCACCAGCGCCGCGGCCGGGTTGGTCCGCCCCGACGCCGACTCCAGCAGGACGTCGGCCGCGGCCTCGACGACGGCGCCGCGGGGCCGCGTGCCGCCCACCGGCCGCACCGTCCAGCCCGGCGGGTCGGCCGCGAAGACCCACCCGCCGCCGGGGGTCACCAGGGCGGCGCCGCCGGCGATGCCCGAGGAGGCGGCCAGCGCGCCGGTGACGTCGGCCAGCGCGGCCAGCCCGGCGTCCAGGACCCGTGCCGGGACCGGGGGAGCGCCCAGCGGTGCCAGGTCCAGGCCGTGCACGGCGAGCTCGTAGGCCTGACCGAGGACCACCGACAGCATCGGCAGCCGCCCGACCGTGGAGACCGCGGGCGCGGCGTCCAGCTCGACGGGCTCCTCGGTCAGGTAGCGCTCGGTCGCCTCCCGGTTGCGGCGCAGCGCGGCGAGGACCTCCCCCCGCGAGGCGTCGCGGTGGGTGGCGGTCACCCGGGCGTTGGTCGCGTCGACGTCGGCCGGCGTCCCGGTGCCGCCGGCCCGGGCGGAGGCCACCAGGTCGGCCAGGGCGGCGTGGTCGGGCCAGCAGCCCAGGTGCACGCACACCTCGTGCGCCCGCCAGCCCGGGAGCCGCGTCGGCCGGTCCAGGTCCACCGCGGCCGCCTGCTCGAGGAAGGCGTCCCAGGCGCCGAGCACCATCGGCCCCACCACGTCCCGGCCGGCATCGGCCATCCCGCGCGTCCCGTCGTCCCGTCCCATGCCCCGGCCCCTACCCACCCCGTCGGGGGAGTGGCACGTGCGTCCGAGTGGAGAACGGAACGAGATCGGCCGAGAACCCCAGCGTGGACGGGGCAGGGGTGCGGCGTGCCGAGGCGGGGACCGCGCGCCGGCCGCGGCGTGCCGCGCCCGCCTGGCTCGGCGCCGGCCTCTACCGGCCGCTGGCCGAGGACGACGAGCGCGCCCGCTTCTGGGTCCGGCACGTGCACACCGGCGTGCTGCTCAGCGAGATCGCCGGCTGGGCCTGCCTGGTCTACACCCTGACGACCCCGACCCCCGGTCACCGGCACCCCGTCCTCCTGGCGCTGGCCGGCTCGGTCGTCGTCCTGACGCCCCTGCTGCTCCTCCTGCCGCTGCACCGGATCGTCCGCGACCTGCGCGGCCCGCTGCTGTTCTCCGTCTGGACGGCCGCCGTGACGGCCATCGTCGCCACCGCTGCGCGGCTCGACGGCGGCACCGACAGCCCGCTGTCGGTGATCTTCTTCCTGGTCCTCGTCTACATGGCGGTGGCCTACCCGCCGGCCGGCGTGGTGCTCACCGGCACGCTCATGACCACCGCGTACGCGACCCTGGTCGCCGGCCCGCCGGATGCGCACTCGCTGCTGGTGGCCACCGTGCTCGGCACGGTCACGCTGATCTGCACGCTGTCCTCGGCCAACCAGTGGGCCGCCCACGACCGGCAGGTGCTGCTGCTGCGCACCCAGGAGGCGCTGGCCACCACCGACCCGCTCACCGGCGTGCCCAACCGCCGGGTCTTCCTCGACCGCGTCGGCCGGGCCGTGCGCCTCGCCGGCCGGGGCGAGCGGGCGGTGGTCTGCATCGTCGACCTGGACGGTTTCAAGGCGGTCAACGACCGGCGGGGCCACGCCGCCGGCGACGAGGTCCTCCGCTCGGTCGCCGCCGCGCTGGGCCGGGTGGTCCGCGAGACCGACACCGTCGCCCGGCTCGGTGGTGACGAGTTCGCCGTCCTCGCCGGGTCCCTGCTGCCCGCCGACGACGTCCTGCTGGCCGACCGCCTGCGCGCCGCCGTCGCGGAGGTCGGGACCGGCTGCGGGGTGACCGCCAGCGTGGGCTGTGCCCCCGTGCACCCCGACGACGACGTCGCGGGCGTGCTGCACCGCGCCGACGAGGCGATGTACCGGGCCAAGGCGGCCGGCGGGGACCGGGTCGCCGATCTCGCAGGGTGACCGACACTCCCGCAGGCCGCTCACCGAGCGTCACCGGCGGTCGACGGAGTTCCGTATGCGACACGGGCTCCCGCAACGGCCCGTGACGGGAGCCACGGTGTAGCGTCGAGGCGGTCCGACCCCGGGTTGGACTCTGCGCCGGTGGTCGTGGTATGGCGCTGACCAGCACTTCCGTGACGCGCGTGGCGGGTGTGGTCACATCCGGAACAGTCGCTGCATCCGCACTGGCGCGACCGGCACCTCATCGTGCACACTGTCACCGGGAGCCCTGGTCCGCCGCCGTTGACCACAGCCTGTCACCGAATCGATCGTCCGTTGGGGAAGACGAGACCGATCGAGTCGATGGAGGTGCCTCGTGCAGCGACGGTCTACCCAGGGTGTCGTCTTCGTGCACTCCTGCCCGAAGGCGCTCTGCCAGCACGTCGAGTGGGCGCTCGAACGCGTCATCGGCGCGCCGGTCTCCCTGTCGTGGGCCGACCAGCCCGCGGCGCACGGTGCCTACCGTGCCGAGGTCGCCTGGACCGGGGTCCCCGGCACGGGCGCCAAGCTGGTCGCCGCGCTGCGCGCGTGGCCGATGCTGCGCTTCGAGGTGACCGAAGAGGCCAGCCACGGCAACGACGGCGAGCGCATGTCCTACGTGCCCGGGCACGGCGTCTTCCGGGCGCCCACGAGCGCCAACGGCGACATCGTCGTGACCGAGCAGCAGCTGCGGACGCTCGCGGCGACCGCCACGTCGGTGGAGGCGTTCCGCCACGGCGTCGACCAGCTCCTCGGCGCGGCCTGGGACGCCGACCTCGAGGTGTACCGCTACGCCGGCGACGGCAGCCAGACCACCTGGCTGCACCAGGTCGTCTGAGCGTCCGGAGCGGAGTCGCAGGTCACGATCAGGGCACACGACGTGAGGCACCCCGCCCCCTCGTCGTAGGCTGCACACCAGGTCGTCCGGACGCCGTCGGGGAAGCGGCGTCCGGGCGACCTCCACACGAGAGGCCCGCCACCGCTGCAGCGGTGGCGGGCCTCCCGGCGTCCGGACGGGAACTCGTCCGGTGGGCGGTCGGCCCCGCCGCGCGGGGCAGCGGGGACCTCCTCAGAGCGGGATGTTGCCGTGGGCGCCACGGCCGGCCGGGGCCGAGGCGAGGGCCTCGACCAGCCGGCGGCGGGTGCGGGAGGGCTCCACCACCTCGTCGACGACGCCGATCTCCAGCGCCCGGTTCACCCCGCCGGCGATCCGCTCGTGCTCGGCGGCCAGCTGCGCGTGCAGCGCCTCGCGCTCGGCCGGCGGCACCGCGGCCAGCTTCTTGCGGTGCAGGATGCCGACGGCGGCCTTGGCGCCCATGACCGCGACCTCGGCGCCGGGCCAGGCGAAGACGGCGGTGGCGCCGAGCGAGCGCGAGTTCATCGCGATGTAGGCCCCGCCGTAGGACTTGCGGGTCACCAGCGTCACCCGCGGCACGACCGCCTCGGCGAAGGCGTGCAGCAGCTTCGCGCCGCGCCGCACCACGCCGTCCCACTCCTGGCCCACGCCGGGCAGGTAGCCGGGGACGTCGACCAGCACCACCAGCGGCACCCCGAAGGCGTCGCACATCCGCACGAAGCGGGCGGCCTTCTCCGCCGACGCGGAGTCCAGGCAGCCGCCCAGACGCAGCGGGTTGTTGGCGATCACGCCGACCGTCCGACCGCCCAGCCGGCCGAGCGTGGTGACCACGTTCGGCGCCCAGCGCGGGTGCAGCTCCAGCCCCGGCCCGTCGAGCACGGCGGCCACGAGCGGCTTGACGTCGTAGGCCCGCTGCGGCTGCTCGGGCAGCAGGGAGCGCAGGTCGACGTCGGGGGCCTCCGACGCCGGCGCGAAGGAGCCCTGCGCGGCGAACAGGTCCACCGCCTGCCGGGCGGTCTCCAGGGCCGCCGCCTCGGACTCGGTGACCACGTGCACGACGCCGCTGCGCCGGCCGTGGGTGTCCGGGCCGCCGAGGCGCTCCATGTCGACGTCCTCGCCGGTGACCGAGCGGACCACGTCGGGGCCGGTGACGAACACCCGCCCGGCCGGCCCCATGATCACCAGGTCGGTGAGAGCCGGCCCGTACGCGGCGCCGCCGGCAGCCGGGCCGAGGACGACCGACACCTGGGGCACCCGGCCCGAGGCGCGCACCATCGCGGCGAACACCTCGCCGACGGCGTGCAGCGCGGTCACGCCCTCGGCCAGGCGGGCGCCGCCGGAGTGCCAGATGCCGACCACCGGCACGCGCTCACGCAGCGCGGTGTCGATGGCGTCGACGATGTGCCGGCAGCCGTCGATCCCCATCGCGCCGCCCATCACCGTGGCGTCGGTGCAGAAGGCGACGGCGGGGCTGCCGGCCACCGTCCCGCGCGCGGCCATGACGCCCGAGGTGTCGCGGGGGGCGAGCAGGGCCACCGACCCGGCGTCGAAGAAGCGGGCGAGGCGGTCCTCGGGGTCGCGCGGGTCGGGGCTGGGCAGCGTCGGGACGGC
Organism: Geodermatophilus sp. SYSU D00698; assembly: GCF_054050335.1. Taxonomy (NCBI): domain Bacteria; kingdom Bacillati; phylum Actinomycetota; class Actinomycetes; order Geodermatophilales; family Geodermatophilaceae; genus Geodermatophilus; species Geodermatophilus sp. SYSU D00698. The sequence goes on along the minus strand of NZ_JBJGZD010000016.1, from coordinate 107,119 downwards.
GTGGACGGTGGTCACCGGACCTCCAGGGGCGGGCCTTGAGTGCGGGGCCGGCCCGGGGGCCGGGCGGGGAGTGCGCTAGGCGGTCGTGAAGACGAGCGCGATGTTGTGGCCGCCGAAGCCGAACGAGTCGTTGACCGCGGCGGTGAGGGACGCCTGGCGCGGCTCGCGGCGGACGATGTCGAGGGCCTGCACGGCGGCGTCGTCGTCGGGGTCGTCGAGGTTCGCCGTCGCGGGCACGACCTGCTCGCGCAGCGCGAGGATGGTGAACACCGACTCCAGGGCGCCGGCGGCGCCGAGCAGGTGGCCGGTCTGGCTCTTCGTCGCGGTGACCAGCGCGTGGTCGCCCACGGCGCTGCGGATCGCGGCGGCCTCGGCGGTGTCCCCGACCGGCGTCGAGGTGGCGTGCGCGTTGACGTGGCCGACGTCGGCGGGGTCGACGCCGGCGTCGCGCAGCGCGGCGCCGATCGCGCGGGCGGCGCCCTCGCCCTCGGGGTGCGGGGCGACCAGGTCGTAGCCGTCGGCGGTGGCGCCGGCACCGGCGAGCCGGGCGTGCACCCGGGCGCCGCGGGCCCTGGCCAAGCCCGCGCGCTCGAGGACCAGCGCGGCCGCGCCCTCACCGAGCACGAACCCGTCGCGGCCCTTGTCGAACGGGCGCGAGGCGCGCTCGGGCTCGTCGTTGCGGGTGCTCATCGCCCGCATGGCGGCGAACCCGGCCATCGGCAGCGGGTGGACGACGGCCTCGGCGCCGCCGACCAGGACGACGTCGGCGCGGTCGAAGCGCAGCAGGTCCAGGCCCCAGCGGATCGCCTCGGCGCCGGAGGCGCAGGCGCTGACCGGGGCGTGCACGCCGCCGCGGGCGCCGATGGCCAGCCCGACGGCCGCGGCGGGGCCGTTGGGCATGAGCATCGGGATGGTGAAGGGGGAGACCCGCTTGGGGCCCTTCTCCTCCAGGACGTCGTCCTGGCCGAGCAGGGTCAGCGCCCCGCCGATGCCGGTGCCGAAGACGACGGCGATGCGCTCGGGCTCGACCCCGGCGTCGGCGGCACCGGACTCGGCCCAGGCCTGCTCGGCGGCGATGACCGCGACCTGCTGGCTGCGGTCCAGCCGGCGCGCGCGGACCCGGTCGAGCTGCTGGACGGGGTCGGTGGCCAGGGTCGCGGCGAGCTGGGCCGGGAACTCCTTGACCCAGTCGTCGTCGAGGCGGCGGACCCCCGACCGTCCGGCCAGCAGCGCGTCCCAGGTGCTGGCGACGTCGCCACCGAGGGGCGTGGTGGCTCCGAGGCCGGTGACGACGACGTCGTCGTTCGAGCTCATGACGGTCCTCTCCTGGGGGCGTGCGGGCGCGGGCGGCCGGGGACCCGGCTCAGCCCTGGTTCTTCTGGATGTAGCTGATGGCGTCGCCGACGGTCTTGATGTTGCCGAGCTCGTCGTCCGGGATGGCCACGCCGAACTTGTCCTCGACGGCGGTGGCGATCTCGACCATCGACAGGGAGTCGACGTCGAGGTCCTCGGTGAACGACTTCTCCGGGGTGGCGTCGGCGGGGGCGACCCCGGCGACCTCCTCCAGGATCTCGGCCAGACCTGCCTGGATGTCCTCGCTCACGCGGGGGTCCTCTCTCTCGGTGGGGGCGGGCGCTGCCCGCCGTCGGGCCCGGACGTCCCGGGTGTCTGGGGTGCCGCTCAGGGCAGGACGAGCACCTGGCCGGCGAAGGTGAGGCCGGCGCCGTAGCCGAGGACGAGCGCGAGGTCGCCGCTCCTGGCCTCGCCGGACTCCATCAGCGCGGTGAGCGCCAGCGGGATCGACGCCGCGGAGGTGTTGCCGGCCTGGACGATGTCGCGGGCGACGACGGTCTCCTTGCCGAAGCCGAGCCGCCGGGTCATCGACTCGACGATGCGCAGGTTGGCCTGGTGCGGGGCGAACACGTCGATGTCCTCGGGTCCGACGCCGGCGGACTCCATCGCCTGGATGAGGGTGTCGGTGAGCCGGGTGGTGGCCCAGCGGTAGACCGCCTGGCCGGCCATCGAGATGCCCTTGGAACCGGCGACGATCTCGATCGCGGAGAACTGGTCGCCGTCACTGCCCCACGCCACCGGGCCGATGCCCGGCTCGTCGGAGGCGCCGACCACGGCCGCCCCCGCGCCGTCGGCGAAGATCACCGCGGTGGAGCGGTCGGTCTGGTCGACGACGTCGGTGAGCCGCTCGACGCCGACCACCAGCGCGTTGCGCGCCGAGCCCGCGCGGATGGCCGCCGAGGCCACCTCCAGCGCGTAGCAGAAGCCGGCGCACCCGGCGTTGAGGTCGAACGCGCCGGGGCGGGGGATGCCCAGGCGGTGGGCGACCTGCGGGCCGATGCCGGGGATCGGCTCCTTGAGGCTGGCGCTGGCGAGGATCACCAGGTCGACCTCGTCGGGCGCCAGGCCGCTGGCGGCCAGCGCCTTGCCGCCGGCGGCGACGGCCATCTCCTGCAGGGTCTCGTCCTCCGAGGCCCAGCGGCGCTCGGCGATGCCGACGCGGGTCTGGATCCACTCGTCGTTGGTGTCCATCACCTGGGCGAGCTCGTCGTTGGTGACGCGCCGGCGGGGCCGGTAGCCACCGAGGCCCAGGATGCGCGCCCCGGGGGCGCCCTTCGGCAGTCGGATGCTCACGCGGGGACCTCCGGGTAGAGACGGGCGAGCGGGTCGCCGGCGTCGACGAGGTCGCCGTCCTGGACGAGCCACTCGGCGAGGACGCCGTCGTACCCGGCCGAGACCTTGACCTCCTCGCGGCGGCTGCGCACGCAGCCGAGGGGGGTGCCGGCGGGCAGGTGGGTGCCCTCGGGGACGTCGGCGGGGCTGACCGTGCCGCGGACGGGGGAGACGACGACGCGCCAGTCGGGCTGGTGCTCGGCCTCGGGGCGGCCGCGGGCGGCGTCGATGAGCGCGCGGGCGCGGTCGAGGTCGCCGGGGCCGGCCAGCGCGAGCACCTCGACCTCGGCACCCCTCCACTCGCGCTTGGCCAGGCCCGCCAGCGCGCCCGCCGGCGGCAGCTCGATGGCCGCGGTGACGCCGAGCTCCCGCAGGGTGGCCAGGCACGCGTCGAAGCGCACCGGACTGGTGACCTGGCTGACCAGGCGGGACAGCGCCTCGGCGCCGGAGTCGACGGCGGCGCCGTCGGCGTTGGACAGCAGCAGCCGGCTCGGGTCGGCCGGGCGCAGGCCGCCGACCAGGCCCTCGAGCTCCTCGCGGGCCGGGCCCATGTAGGAGGTGTGGAACGCGCCCGCCACCGACAGCGGCACCACCCGCGCCTTCGCGGGCGGCTCCGCCTTGAGCGCGGCCAGCCCGTCGAGCGGCCCGGCGACGACGACCTGGCCGCCGCCGTTGAGGTTGGCCGCGACCAGTCCGTGCCGCTCGAGCGCCTTCTCCAGCTCGTCGGGGTCGGCGCCGAGGACGGCGGACATGCCGGTCGGGGTGAGCCCGCAGGCGCGGGCCATCGCGCGGCCGCGGACGGCGGTCAGCGCGATCGCCGCCTCGACCGACAGCACGCCGGCCAGCGCGGCCGCGGTGAGCTCGCCGACGCTGTGCCCGGCGATGACGACGTCGCGGCCGGTCTGCGGGCTGTGCGCGACCGGGCCGGGCAGGCCGCCGAGCTCACGGGCGACGAACAGGCTCATCGCGACGACCAGCGGCTGGGTGACCGCGGTGTCGCGGATCGCCTCGGCGTCGCCGGTGGTGCCCAGGGTCAGCAGGTCGGCGTCGGCGACCGCCCCGGCCCAGCGGAAGAAGGACTCGGCGCCGGGGAGCTCCAACCAGGGGGTGAGCATCCCGGGCTTCTGCGCACCCTGCCCGGGTGCGAGGACGGCCAGCACCTCACCACCGTCTCATTGGTCACGGTCCCCCGCGCGCTCGTCCGGCACGAAAGGACACCGCTGCGCTTTGGAGGGTTCCTACAACAGCGGAGCCCGGACGAGCCGTCGCGGTGCCGATCCGTGGTGGACAACACTGCAGGACCCCTTGCGGCCCCGGGCCCCGCTAGTGCCAGAGGGAGCGCTCGCCGCCCAGGTCGGCCAGTGCGAGCGCGACCTGGAGCGTCCAGGCGCCGCGCGGGTCGGTGGCCACCTGGCCGGTCACCTCGGCGGCCCGCTTGAGCCGGTACCGGACGGTGTTCGGGTGGACGAACAGCGCCCGCGCGGTGGCCTCCAGGTTGCCGCCGCCGGCCAGCACCGCCCGCACCGTCTCGAGCAGGTCGCCGCCGGCGGTGCGCAGCGGGAGCACGACCCGCTCGGTGAGCGCCGCGCGGGCCAGCGGGTCGCCGTCGAGGGCCCGCTCGGGCAGCAGCGCGTCGGCGGGCACCGGCCGCGGTGCGCCGGGCCAGGCGCGCGCGGCCCGGAGCCCGGCCAGCGCCGCCGCGGCCGACCCGCCGGCCGCGCTGAGCCGGTCGACGACCGGGCCGAGGACCACCGGGCCCGGCCCGAACTCCTCGGTGACCCGCTCGGCCGCCGACCGCAGGTCCTCGGCGCCGCCCAGCACCACCACCAGCTGCTCGGCGTGCACGCCCACGAGCACCTCGCAGCGGTGCGAGCGGGCGGCGCGCCGGACGTCGGCGTGCGTGTCGCCGTCGGCGGGGGCGACCCCGACCAGCACGGCCACCGGGCCGGTGCCGTCCCAGCCGAGCGCGGAGGCGCGGCCGGGCAGCTCCTCGGAGCGCTCGCCGCGGACCAGCGCGTCGACGACCAGCGCCTCCAGCCGCGCGTCCCAGGCACCGCGGTTCTCGGCGAAGCTCGCGTAGACGTGCGCGGTGGCGAAGGCGACCTCGCGGCTGAACAGCAGCACGGCCAAGCGCAGCGCGTCGGCGTCGCCGGGCTCGGCCACCGACTCGACGTGGTCGTCCATCACCTGGACGGTGAGCTCGACCAGGTCGACGGTCTGCTTGAGCGGGACGGCGCGGACCAGGTCGCGGGGCGCGGCGCCGAACACCTCGCCGGTGAGCCGGGGCGGGCGGTCGGGGGAGCGGCACCACTCGACCAGCGAGGCGATGCCGGCCTGCGCGACGAGCATGACCCACGAGCGCTGGTCGGCGGGCATGGTGCGGAACCAGGGCAGGTCCTCGTCCATGCGGGCGACGGCGCGGGTGGCGATGGCCCCGGAGGCGCGCTCCAGCCGCCGCAGCGTCGCCGCCGTCGGCGGGCGGTCGATCACCCGGTGGGCCACGCGGTCAGCGTGTCACGGCCCGTTGCGTCGGGGAGAGTGGGGGAGTGACCGCCCCGACCACCGCGCCCGCACGGGCCCGCCGCCGGGTGCTCCGCGCGATCGGGGCCGGCCTTACCGTCCTCGCCCTGCTCGGGACCGGGGTGGCGGCCCGCTTCGGTCCGCAGGTGCGCCTCGACGACGCGGTCAGCCGGGAGCTGTACGCCGGGGACGACCGCTCGGCGCCGGTGAGCGCACTGCTGGAGACGCTCACCACCCCGGGCGTCACCTGGTTCCGCGTGCTGGTGTCCCTGCCCGTGCTGGTCTGGCTGGTCCGCCGCCGCGCGTGGCGCACCGTGCTGTGGGTCGTCGTCGCGGTCACCGCCGTCGGGCCGCTCACCACCGCGCTCAAGGAGCTGGTCGGGCGCGCCCGACCGGCGTTCGAGAACGGCGGCCTGGTGTACGAGGGGCTGAGCTACCCGAGCGGGCACTCCTCGGGCATCGCCACGCTGGTCACCGTCGCGCTGGTGCTGGCCTGGCCGCGGCTGACCGCGCCCGGCCGCCGCGCCGCCGTCGCCGCGGGGGTCGCGCTCGCGGTGCTGGTCGGGCTGACCCGCGTGTGGCTGGGCGTCCACTACCCGTCCGACGTCGTCGGCGGGCTGTGCCTGGGGGCGGCGTGGTCGCTGCTGGTCGCCCTGGTCGCCGGCGGGCTGCCCGGCGGTCCGGCGGCGCTGCCCGGGCGGGACGCCGCGCGGTGACCGACGTCGAGGGCGCCCCGCTGCTCGAGCCGGGCGACGGCTCGCTCGGCCCGCTGCTGCGGGTCACCGACGACCGGCTGCCGCCCGGCGCCGGCTACGGCGTGCACGCGCACCGCGCGGTCGACGTCGTCGCGGTCGTGCTGGCCGGCTCGCTCACCCACCGGTGGGGCGGGGACGCCCCGCTGGCGGCCGGCGACGTCGGGGTGCTGCGCGCGGGCACCGGGCTGGACCACGACGAGGTCGCCGGACCCGGCGGCGCCCGGGTGCTGCAGGCCTACCTGCGCGCGGCCGACCCGGGCGCGGCCCCGGCGCACGAGGTCGTGCGCGCCCCCGCGGGCTGGGTCGACCTCGGCCGCCCCGACGCCCGGCTGTGGCTGGGGGCGGACGGCCCCGACGTCCCCGACGGCGTCGTGCTGCGCCCCGGCGGCGGGGTCGCCGTCGTGTGGCGCGTCGATCCCGCCCGCCCCGCCTGGGCGACCTGAGCGGGGACCCTCGCGACCTCAGGCGGAGGCGCGCCGCACGAGCCGGGTCGGGCAGACCCGCGCCTCCACCTCCGCGGAGCCCTCGACCTGGCGCAGCAGCAGGTCGGTCATGTGGCGGGTCATCTCGCCCAGCGGCTGGGCGACCGTGGTCAGCGGCGGGTCGGTGGTGGCGGCCACCGCGGCGTCGTCGAACCCGACGACGGCGACGTCGCCGGGCACCGAGCGGCCGGCCTCCCGCAGCGCGCGCAGTGCCCCCACGGCCATCGGGTCGGAGGCGACGAACACGCCGTCCAGGTCGGGTGCCCGCTCGAGCAGCTCGGCCATCGCGCGGGCGCCGCCGGCCTCGGTGAAGTCCCCCTCGGCGACCAGCGCGGGATCGAGCCCGACACCCGCGGCGTCCAGCGCGGCGCGGTAGCCGGCGGAGCGGTCGAGGCCCGCGATCATGTCCTGGGGGCCGGTCACGGTGGCCACCCGGCGCCGGCCGGAGGCGAGCAGGTGCTCGGTCGCGCTGCGCGCACCCCCGGCGTTGTCGGCGTCGACGTAGCAGACGTCGCGGCCGTCCGGCGGGCGGCCGGAGAGCACCAGCGGCACGCCGGCCTCGGCGAGCACGCCGGGCAGCGTGTCGTCGCGGTGCGGGGACACGAGGATGACGCCGTCGACGTGCCCCTGGCGCACGTACCGGCCGACCTTCTCCTGCTCGCGCCCGCCCCGGGCGGCCAGCAGGACGAGGTTCATCTCGGTGTCGGCCAGCGCCCCGGACAGCTCCCGCACGATCCGGGCGAAGAACGGGTCGCTGAAGACCTGCACGTTGGACTCCGAGAGCACCAGCGCGATGGTGTCGGTGCGCCGGGTGACCAGGCTGCGGGCCGCCGGGTTGGGCACGTAGTGCAGTTGCGCGACGGCCTCCTCGACCGCGCGCCGGGCCTCCGGGCGCACCTTCGGGGAGCCGTTGACCACGCGGGACACCGTCGCGCGGGACACCCCGGCGAGCCGCGCGACCTCGTCGAGGGTGGGCGAGGCCCCGCGACCAGCGACCGTCGTCACGTGACCTCCTCCGTCGTCGTGGGGGTCCATGGTGCACGCCACGGGTCCCCGACAGACCGTGAGAGCGCTCTCTTGACACGGGAGTGTGACCCCCGCCACTCTGCTCCCACCGCTCGTGAGAGCGCTTTCACGAACGTCACCGCAGCCCGGACGCCGCTGTCCGCGAACCGATCCAGGAGGACCGATGACCGTTCCCCCGAGACGCAGGGCGGCGCTGGGCGCCGCGCTCGTCGCGACGCTGATGGCCGCCGGCTGTGGGGGCTCCGGCTCCGACGACGACGGCACGATCACCCTCGACCTCGGCCTGTTCGGGACCTTCGGGTTCCAGGAGGCCGGGCTCTACGACGAGTACATGGAGCTGCACCCGGAGATCCGGATCGAGGAGGAGTCGGTCGAGCGGTCGGCCGACTACTACCGGGCGCTGCAGACCCGGCTGGCGGCGGGCTCCGGTCTCGCCGACATCCAGGGCATCGAGATCGGCTTCGTCGCCGACGTTGTGGAGAACCACGCCGACGCGTTCGTCGACTTCGCCGCGGAGGGCGACGCGGACGAGGTCCTCGGCCACTTCTACGACTGGAAGGTCGAGGAGGCCACCACCTCCGACGGCCGGGTGATCGGCCTGGGCACCGACGCCGGCCCCGAGGCCATGTGCTTCCGCCGCGACCTGTTCGAGCAGGCCGGCCTGCCCACCGACCGCACCCGGCTCGCCTCGCTGTGGTCGACCTGGGAGGGCTACCTCGAGCTCGGCCGGCAGTACGAGGCCTCGCCGACCAAGCCGGAGGGCAGCTCGTTCGTCGACAGCCCGGCGAGCGTCTTCTCCGCGGCCGTCTACCAGGGCGAGACCGCCTACAACGACGCGGACGGCAACCCGATCCCCGACTCCAGCGACGGCGTCGCCACGGCCTGGCAGAACGCCAGCGTGGCGGCCGCGGAGCAGATGACGGCCAACCTCATCCAGTTCGGCGACGAGTGGAACTCCGCCTTCGCCAACGGCGCGTTCGCCACCATCTCCTGCCCCGCCTGGATGCTCGGCTACATCAGCGGGCAGGCCGGCGAGGAGGCCGCGGGCACCTGGGACGTCGCGCCGCTGCCCGGCGGTGCCGGCAACTGGGGCGGCTCCTGGCTCGGCGTCACCGAGTCCAGCGAGCACAAGGAGGAGGCCATCGCCCTCGTCGAGTGGCTGACCGCGCCCGAGCAGCAGATCAAGATGTTCACCCGGGAGGCGCACTTCCCGTCCAGCCAGGAGGCGGCGGAGGACCCGCAGGTGTCCGACGCGACCAACGACTACTTCAGCGGGGCGCCGGTCGGGCAGATCTTCGGGGAGTCGGCGGCGGCGCTGCGGTTCACGCCGATCGGTCCCTACGACACCCAGATCCAGGAGGCGTTCACCAACGCCCTGAGCACGGTCGCCGAGGGGACCTCCCCCGACGACGCCTTCCAGGCGGCCCTCGACGAGATCGAACAGGTCGTCGGCGGCTGACAGACCCCGGCCGGCGCCGGGGCGAGTCCACCCGCCCCGGCGCCGGCCGGCTCCACCCCCTCGTGGGGACCCTGCTCGTGATCTCCCCGGAAGGCCCGGCATGACCATCGCCAGCGACGACCCCCGGGTCGCGGCGGCCGCCGCACCGGCTCCACCGAGCCCGCCCGTCCGCACCACGGCCGGCCGCCGCCGGTCCCGGCTCACCCGCAACCGCTGGGGCTACGCCTACGTCGCCCCGTTCTTCGTCCTCTTCGCCGCCTTCAGCCTCTACCCGTTCCTCTACACCGCCTGGATCTCGCTGCACGAGGTGCGGCTGTCCGACATCGACGGCGCCGAGTTCGTCGGCCTGGGGAACTACACCGAGCTGCTGCAGAACGAGTTCTTCTGGAACGCCGCGCGGAACACCCTCACCATCGGCATCCTCTCGACGGTGCCCCAGCTGGCCATGGCCCTGGGCCTGGCACACCTGCTCAACTACAGGCTGCGCGGCCGGACCTTCCTCCGGGTCGCGATGCTGATGCCCTACGCCACCAGCATCGCCGCGGCCACGCTGGTGTTCGCCCAGCTCTTCGGTCACGACTACGGGCTGGTCAACGCCGGCCTCGAGGCGGTCGGGTTCGACCGGGTCGACTGGGAGAGCGGGACCTGGACCAGCCAGATCGCCATCTCGGTGATCGTCACGTGGCGCTGGACCGGCTACAACGCGCTGATCTACCTGGCCGCCATGCAGGCCATCCCGAACGACCTGTACGAGGCCGCCACCATCGACGGCGCCAGCCGCTGGAAGCAGTTCCTCCACGTGACCATCCCGTCGCTGCGGCCCACGATCCTGTTCACGATCGTGGTCTCGACGATCGGCGCGGTGCAGCTGTTCGGCGAGCCGCTGCTGTTCAGCGGCAACGGCATGACCAGCGGCGGGGTCTCGAACCAGTACCAGACCCTCGGCCTGCTGATGTACGACCAGGGCTGGACCAACTTCCGTCTCGGTCAGGCCGCGGCCACCGCCTGGACCATGTTCCTGATCATCCTCGTCGTCGTCGGCGTCTACGGGCTGGTCGCCCGCCGGCGCGCCCGGGCCGAGCGGTAGGAGCCGTCATGACCACCCTCGCCTCCGCACCGGAGCGGGCCGCGTCCGCCCCGGCCCCCGCTCCCGCCGGGCGCCGCCGCCGGGCCCGGAAGGTGACCTCCGCCGGGCCGGTGACCTACGTGCTGCTCGGGCTCACCGCGCTGCTGTCGGTCTTCCCGCTGTACTGGACGGCGGTCGCGGCGTCGAAGACCAACGCCGAGCTCGCCGGCACCCCGCCGCCGTTCCTCCCCGACGCGGACCTGTTCACGAACATCGGCCGGGCCATGGACGAGGCGCCGATCGGCCTGGCGATCGTCAACTCGGTGGTCGTCGCGAGCTGCATCACCGTGGGCACCGTCCTGTGCAGCACGCTGGCCGGCTTCGCCTTCGCCAAGCTGCGCTTTCGCGGCAACAAGGCGCTGCTCGCGCTCGTCGTCGGCACGATGATGGTGCCGACCCAGCTGGCGATCATCCCGCTGTTCATCCTCGTCGCCCGGCTGCAGTGGGTCGACCACCTGCAGGCGGTCGTGCTGCCCACGCTGGTCAGCGCCTTCGGCGTCTTCTTCATGCGGCAGTTCCTGTCCCAGGCACTGCCCGACGAGCTGCTCGAGGCCGCCCGGGTCGACGGCGCCTCGACGCTGCGGACCTTCTGGTCCGTCGTCGTCCCGGTCGCCCGGCCCGCCATGGCGGTGCTGGCGATGCTGACCTTCCTCACCGCCTGGAACGACTTCTTCTGGCCGATCATCGCCCTCACCACGGAGAACCCGACCGTGCAGGTGGCGCTGGCCGGTCTCGGCGGCGGCTACGTCCCCGACACCGCGGTGATCATGGCCGGCACCCTCGTCGGGACCCTGCCGGTGCTCGTCGTCTTCGTCGTCCTCGGCAAGCAGATCGTCGGCGGCATCATGCAGGGCGCGGTGAAGGGATGAGGCGCCCGTCCGACCGTTCCGTCCCCCGCACCCCGGAAGGCGCCTGAGCCATGGCCACCGTCACCTTCGACTCCGCCACCCGCACCTACCCGAAGTCGGACCGGCCCGCCGTGGACGGCCTGGACCTGGAGATCGGCGACGGCGAGTTCCTCGTCCTCGTCGGCCCCTCGGGCTGCGGCAAGTCCACCTCGCTGCGCATGCTCGCCGGCCTGGAGGAGATCGACGCCGGCAGCATCCGGATCGGTGACCGCGACGTCACCGACGCCCCGCCGAAGGACCGGGACATCGCGATGGTCTTCCAGAACTACGCGCTCTACCCGCACATGACCGTCGAGCAGAACATGGGCTTCGCGCTGAGGATCGCCGGCGTCCCGAAGGACGAGATCGGCCGCCGGGTGGCCGAGGCGGCGAGGATCCTCGACCTCGAGGACTACCTGGGCCGGCGGCCCAAGGCGCTCTCGGGCGGCCAGCGGCAGCGGGTGGCCATGGGCCGGGCGATCGTCCGCCAGCCGCAGGTGTTCCTCATGGACGAGCCGCTGTCCAACCTCGACGCCAAGCTGCGGGTGCAGACCCGCACCCAGATCGCCGCCCTGCAGCGGCGGCTGGCCGTCACCACCGTCTACGTCACCCACGACCAGGTCGAGGCGATGACGATGGGCGACCGCGTGGCGGTGCTGCGCGACGGCGTCCTGCAGCAGTGCGACACCCCCGGCGCCCTGTACGACCGCCCGGCCAACACCTTCGTCGCCGGGTTCATCGGCTCGCCGGCGATGAACGTCGTCACCGGGACGGCGGTCGACGGCGGCGTGCGGCTCGCCGGCGCGGTGCTGCCGGTGCCGCGGGACCTGCTCGACCGGGCCGCCGCCGCCACCGGGAAGGTCACCGTCGGCTTCCGCCCCGAGGCGCTGGAGACCGCCGTGCCCGGTGACGGAGGGCCCGGCGAGGGCGTGCCCGTGGTGGTCAACGTCGTCGAGCAGCTGGGCGCGGACGCCTACCTCTACGCCACCCTCGGCGCCTCCGACGACGGCGACGTCCTGCACACCGCCGACGTCGTCGTCCGCACCGAGCCCCGCTCGGCCGCGGCGGTGGGGGAGACGGTGCACCTGCGGGTCCGCGAGGGCGGCCTGCACGTCTTCGACCCCGTGACGCAGGCGCGCGTCGACCAGCCCCTACCGTCCTCCCGTCGGCGGCGACCGCTGCCGCCGCGCCTCCCCCTGGCCTCGCCCCGCTCACCCCTGCCCTGAGGAGCACCCCTGCCGTGACCACGACCGACACCCACGAGGACGCCCTCGCCGGCCTGACCTTCCCGCCCGGCTTCGTCTTCGGCGCCGCGACCGCCTCGTACCAGATCGAGGGCGCCGTGACCGAGGACGGGCGGGGACCGTCGATCTGGGACACCTACAGCCACACGCCCGGCCGCACGTTCCAGGGCCACACCGGCGACGTCGCCGTCGACCACTACCACCGCTACCGCGACGACGTCGCGCTGATGGCGGGCCTGGGGCTGTCTGCGTACCGGTTCTCGGTGGCCTGGCCGCGGGTCCTGCCCGAGGGTGGCGGCCGGGTCGAGCAGCGCGGGCTGGACTTCTACCGGCGGCTGGTCGACGAGCTGCTCGGCGTCGGGGTGCAGCCCTGGCTGACCCTGTACCACTGGGACCTGCCGCAGGCGCTGCAGGACCGCGGGGGCTGGGCCGACCGGGACACCGCGGAGCGCTTCGCCGACTACGCCGCGGTGGTCGTCGACGCCCTGGGCGACCGGGTGCGGCACTGGTCGACGCTCAACGAGCCGATGTGCAGCGCCCTGCTCGGCCACGTGTCCGGCGCGCACGCCCCCGGCCTGCAGGACCCGGTCGCCGGGGCCCGCGCCACCCACCACCTGCTGCTCGGGCACGGCCTGGCCGCCGCCCGGCTGCGCGCGGCCGGGGTGACCTCCCTCGGCGTCACGCTGAACTTCACGCCGATGCACCCGGCGACCCAGGGCCCCGCCGACGTCGACGCCGCCCGCCGGCTCGACGGCCAGCAGAACCGGATGTTCCTCGAGCCGGTGGTCCACGGCGCCTACCCGGCCGACGTCGTCGCCGACCTCGAGGCCGCCGGCGCCCCGCTGCCGGTGCGCGACGGCGACCTGGAGACCATCGCGGCGCCGCTGGACTGGCTGGGCGTCAACTACTACTTCGAGCAGACGGTGCGGGCCGGCACCCGCCCCGCGGACGCGCCGCCGACGTCGTTCATCGGCGGCGAGGACGTCGTCGAGCTCGACCCCGAGGGCCCGACGACGACGATGGGGTGGGGGATCAGCCCGCAGGCGTTCACCGACCTGCTGCTCTGGCTCACCGAGCGCGCGCCCGGCCTGCCCCTGGTGGTCACCGAGAACGGCTCGGCCTGGGACGACGAGGTCGACGCCGAGGGCGCGGTGCACGACCCCGAGCGGGTCGACTTCCTGGCCCGCCACCTCGGCGCGATGGCGGCGGCGATGGAGCGCGGGGCCGACGTCCGGGGCTACTTCGCCTGGTCGCTGCTGGACAACTTCGAGTGGGCCCGCGGCTACGCGCAGCGGTTCGGGCTGGTGCACGTCGACTACGCCACCCAGCGGCGCACGGTGAAGGACAGCGGCCGGGCCTACGCCGAGCTGCTGCGCCGGCACCGCGCCGGAGCCTGAGGACCGGGGCCCGTGCGGGGGTCGCGCACGGGCCCCTCGCCCACCCGGTGCCGACCGGCGTGCTGAGCGGCCAGCACCCGCCGGCCGGTGCTGGCCGCCCGGCTGGCCTGCCAGCGGCACTCCCGGGACCAGGGCCCCACGGCTGCGGTCCTCGACGACGACGGCTCGCCGGCGGACACCGCGGTGGCCGCGGTCCTGCCCGGGTCCTACGCCGCGGCCGGGCGGTCGCTGCTCGCCACGGCCGTCGCGCGGGTGGGCGGGCTCAGGCGGGTCACGGGCGCCGCGGCCGCCCCTCGGTCCGCCGTCCCGGGTACTCGCCCGAGGCGCAGGCGCGGCTGCTCCCGGCCGACGCTCAGACCAGGGCGGCGACGTCGGCCGCGCAGCCCCAGGAGAGGGTGACCCCGGCGCCGCCGTGCCCGTAGCAGGCGACGACCGGCCGCCCGCCGACCTCGAGCCGCTCCAGCCGGACGGTGGGCCGCCCCGGCCGCAGCCCGACCGCCCGCGACAGCACCGGCTGTCCCCGCAGCGCCGGGACCAGCGCGCACGCCCGCTCCAGGATCGCGGCCTCCACCCGCGGGTCGGGGTCGCGGCCCGTGGCCCCCTCCACCGCCGTCCCGCCGACGACGACGTCCCGTCCGCGGGGGACGACGTAGGTCAGCCCGGCCGGGCCGTCCTCGTCCAGCACCCACCCGGGCAGGCCCGGGTCGGCGAGGCGGACCACCTGGCCCTGCACGGGCACGCAGGTGTCGTCGTCGAGGAGGTGCCCGGACCCCAGCCCCGCGGCCACCACGACGACGTCCCCGGCCACCTCGTCGAGCGACCCGACCCGGCCCGGCACGGTCGTCACCCCGGCCGCGGCGCACGCGGCGGCCAGCCAGGGCAGGTACCGGCCGGTGTCGACCACCGGCAGCGTGCAGCGGGTGCCGGCGGGCGCGCCGGGCGGGAGCTCCTCCGGGGACGCGGGACGGACCCCGGGCACCCCCGGCGCCCACCACGGGTCGGGGTCGGGGGTGCGGTGCACGTACGTGCCCGGGCGCAGGGCCACCCCGGTCGCCGGGTCGGCGGCGAGCCGGGTGAGCACCTCCAGCGAGGTGGCGCCCCACCGCAGCACGGCGTCGGCGGGCGCCACCCGGTAGGGGGACCAGATGGCGGCGGCCACCGCGGAGGTGGTCGCCTCCCACGGGTCGGCGGTGAGCAGCCGGACCCGGTGCCCGGCGCGGGCGAGCTCCAGCGCGCAGGTCAGCCCGACGACGCCGCCGCCGACGACCGCCACGGTGCGGCGGTCGTCGGCGGCAGTCCTGGACCCGGCCCCCTTGCAGGGTCCCGCCGCGAGCTGGCGAGTGGCGGGGGGCAAGGGGGTCCTTGCTTCAGGTCGCCGGGCTCGGGTCGGTCCGCTCCTCGGCCGGCGCGGCCTGCACGTCGCGGATCCGGTACCTCTCCACCGCCTCGCGGACCTTCGACCGGTCCACCTGGCCCCGGTCGGCCAGCGACGCCAGCGTCCGGACGACGATCGACTCGGCGTCGACGTGGAAGTGCCGGCGCAGCGCCGGGCGGGTGTCGGACAGGCCGAACCCGTCGGTGCCCAGGGTGGTCATGCCCCCGGGGACGAACGGCGCGATGAGGTCGGGGACGGACTTCATCCAGTCCGACACCGCCACGACCGGGCCCTCGGCGTCCTGCAACCGCTGGGTCACGTAGGGCACCTGCGGCTCGTCCTCCGGGTGCAGCAGGTTGTGCTCGCTGACCTCGTCGGCCTGCCGGCGCAGCTCGGTCCACGAGGTCACCGACCACACGTCGGCCGACACGCCCCAGTCCTCGCGCAGCAGCTCCTGCGCCCGCAGCGCCCACGGCACCGCGACGCCGGACGCCAGCACCTGGGCCCGCGGGCCCTCCCCGGAGCCCGGCGCGTACAGGTACATGCCGGCGAGCAGGCCCCGGACGTCGAGGCCCTCGGGCTCGGCCGGCTGGTTGTAGGGCTCGTTGTAGACGGTCAGGTAGTACATGACGTCGGGGCTGCGGTGCCCGCCCAGCGGCGCGCCCGGGTCCTCGCCGTACATGCGCAGCAGCGCGTCCCGGGTGATGTGCCCGACCTCGTAGGAGAACGCCGGGTCGTAGGACACGACGGCCGGGTTGGTGTGCGCCAGCAGCAGCGAGTGCCCGTCCTCGTGCTGCAGGCCCTCGCCGTTGAGCGTCGTCCGGCCGGCGGTGGCGCCGAGGACGAAGCCGCGGGTCATCTGGTCGGCGGCGGCCCAGAACGAGTCGCCGGTCCGCTGGAACCCGAACATCGAGTAGAAGATGTAGATCGGGATCATCGGCTCGCCGTGCGTGGCGTACGAGGTGCCGACGGCGGTGAACGACGCCGTGGAGCCGGCCTCGTTGATGCCCTCGTGCAGGATCTGGCCCTGCTCGGACTCCTTGTAGGCCAGCATCAGCTCGCGGTCGACCGAGGTGTAGCGCTGCCCGCCCGGGTTGTAGATCTTCTGCGACGGGAAGAGGCTGTCCATCCCGAAGGTGCGGGCCTCGTCCGGGATGATCGGCACGAACCGCGGGCCGAGCTCCTTGTCCTTGAGCAGCTCCTTGAGCAGGCGGACGAACGCCATCGTCGTCGCCACCTCCTGCTTGCCCGAGCCGCGGCGCAGGACGTCGAGCGCCTTGTCGTCGGGCGCCTTGAGCGGCTTGAACTCCGAGCGCCGCCGCGGGACCGCCCCGCCCAGGGCCCGGCGCCGCTCGAGCATGTACTGCATCTCGTCGGAGTCCGGGTCGGGCTTGTAGTAGGGCGGCAGCGTCTTGTCGAGCGCCTCGTCGGGGATGGGCAGGTAGAGCCGGTCGCGGAAGGCGGCGAGGTCCTCGGCGGTCAGCTTCTTCATCTGGTGCGTGGAGTTGCGGCCCTCGAAGTGGCTGCCCAGCGTCCAGCCCTTGATGGTCTTGGCGAGGATGACCGTCGGCTGGCCCTTGTGCTCCACCGCCGCCTTGAACCCCGCGTAGACCTTGCGGTAGTCGTGCCCGCCGCGGGAGAGGTCCCAGACCTCCTTGTCGCTCATGTGCTCGACGAGCTTGCGGGTGCGCGGGTCGCGGCCGAAGAAGTGCTCGCGGACGAAGGCGCCGTCCTCGGCCTTGTAGGTCTGGTAGTCGCCGTCGGGCGTCTGGTTCATGAGGTTGACCAGCGCGCCGTCGCGGTCGGCGGCCAGCAGCGGGTCCCACTCGCGGCCCCAGATCACCTTGATGACGTTCCAGCCGGCGCCGCGGAAGAAGGACTCCAGCTCCTGGATGACCTTGCCGTTGCCGCGCACCGGGCCGTCGAGCCGCTGGAGGTTGCAGTTGACGACGAAGGTGAGGTTGTCCAGCTCCTCGCGGGCGGCCAGGCCGATCAGGCCCAGCGACTCCGGCTCGTCCATCTCGCCGTCGCCGAGGAACGCCCACACGTGCTGGTCGGAGGTGTCCTTGACGCCGCGGGCGTGCAGGTACCGGTTGAACCGGGCCTGGTAGATCGCGTTCATCGGGCCCAGGCCCATGGAGACGCTGGGGAACTCCCAGAAGTCCGGCATCAGCCGCGGGTGCGGGTAGCTGGACAGGCCGCCGCCGGGGTGGCTGACCTCCTGCCGGAACCCGTCGAGCTGCTGCTCGGTGAGCCGGCCCTCGAGGAAGGCGCGGGCGTAGATGCCGGGGGAGGCGTGGCCCTGGAACCAGATCTGGTCGCCGCCGCCGGGGTGGTCCTTGCCGCGGAAGAAGTGGTTGAAGCCCACCTCGTACAGCGACGCGGAGGAGGCGTAGGAGGAGATGTGCCCGCCGACGCCGATGCCCGGCCGCTGCGCGCGGTGCACCATGATCGCGGCGTTCCACCGGATGTAGGCGCGGATGCGCCGCTCGACGTGCTCGTCGCCGGGGAAGTAGGGCTCCCGCTCGGGCGGGATCGTGTTGATGTAGTCGGTGCTGCGGAGGGACGGGACGCCCACCTGCTGCTCACGGCTGCGCTGCAACAACTTGAGCATGAGGTAGCGGGCTCGCCCGCGGCCTGCGTGCTCGACGACGCTGTCGAGCGACTCCACCCACTCCTGGGTCTCGTCGGGGTCGGTGTCGACCAGCTGGCTCGGGAGCCCGTCGGTGATGACCGCGCGGGGCTGTCCGGCGTCGCGGGTGGGGTCTCCACCCTGCTGCGGTGCGCTCATGCCCCCATCGTCGCGCGCCGGGATGGTCCGCGTCACGCAGGACCTCCCGCCCAGCGGTGTGCGCGGCGCCCCGGGCGCGTCGTCGACGACGGCTTGCGCGTGACCAGGCATGCCCTACGCTCCTGCCCACGCGGACCGACGCCGTCGGCGCCCGCGCGTCCGGGCACGAGAGGGGTGACATGACCAGGCAGCGGGTGTCCTCCCCGCCGGTCGTGTCCGCCGTCGGCCCCCGTCCACCCCACGCGCCCGTCAGCCGGCGCTGCGTGCCCGCCGGTGCCCCACCGGCGGTTCGTGATCTCTCGGAGGAACAGCAGGGATGAGCGTCGACTCGGGCAGCGCCGGCATGGCGGCCCGGCTGGGCATCAAGCCGGGCATGGTCGTGCAGGAGCTCGGCTGGGACGAGGACGCCGACGAGGACCTGCGCGACTCCATCGTCGAGGTCTCCGGCAGCGAGATGGTCGACGAGGACACCGACGAGGTCGCCGACGTCGTCGTCCTGTGGTGGCGCGAGGACGACGGCGACCTGTTCGACGCCCTCACCGACGCGCTCACCTCGCTCGCCGACGAGGGCGTCGTGTGGCTGCTGGTGCCCAAGTCCGGGCGGCCGGGCCACGTCGAGCCGGGCGACGTCACCGAGGTGGCGCCCACCGCCGGGCTCGCGCAGACCAGCAGCATCTCGGCCGCCAAGGACTGGTCGGGCATCCGCCTGGTCACCCCGAAGGCCGCCCGCAGCAGACGGTGACGCCGTCCCGCCGCGGGGGCGCTCGCGCGCGTGGGGCACGATCGGGCGCATGAGCCTCTCCGTCGGTGACGTCGCGCCCGAGTTCAGCCTCCCCGACCAGGACCGCCAGGTCGTCTCGCTCGCCGAGCTGCGCGGGACGCCGGTCCTCGTCGTCTTCTACCCGTTCGCCTTCTCCGGCATCTGCACCGGCGAGCTGTGCCAGCTCCGTGACGAGCTGACCACCTACACCGACGCCGGCGTGAAGGTCCTGGCGATCAGCACCGACCCGGTGTTCAGCCTCAAGGCGTTCAAGGCCAAGGAGGGCCTGGACTTCCCGCTGCTGTCGGACTTCTGGCCGCACGGCGCCACCGCGAAGGCCTACGGCGTGTTCAACGAGAAGGCGGGCATGGCCCTGCGCGGCACCTTCCTCGTCGACGCCGGGGGGAGGATCGCCTTCGCCGAGGTCAACCAGCCCGGCGACGCGCGCGAGCAGTCCGGCTGGAAGGACGCCGTCGCGGACATCGCGGCCTGAGGCCCGGGTCCGGGACCCACCGCCCGGGGGCACCTACCCTGGGCGGGCGGGGCGCGTAGCTCAGCGGGAGAGCTCTCGCCTTACAAGCGAGCGGTCGCCGGTTCGATCCCGGCCGCGCCCACCCCCCCGGGTCCGGCGGCGTGCGCGTCCCGCTGCCCGGTTCACGGGTTCCCGGCGGACCGCCCGGGGTCCTGGTCCGTCGCCGCGGGTGCGGCTGCCTGCTGCATCGAAGCGCGCAGGACCAAGAGCGCGATGTTCTCCTCGGAGAAGAAGTCGCTGGGCGGAATCGTTCCGACGGCCGTCCCGAAGAGCCGTCCCACCGCCACCGGGTCGCCGCGCAGGCCCTCCGCCAGCAGTTGCATCCCGGGCGGCAGGGGTCCGAGTTCGGCCCAGCGGAGGGCTGCGGCGTGGGTGTGGCCGGTCGACTCGTTGCGCCGGCGCTCGTAGGCGGCGAGGGCCTCGTCGAGCGGCTCGGCACCGGAGAAGCCGGCGTGCAGGGCGTTGGTGACCAGTCCGGCGTCGCGGAACGCGTCGGTCATCCCGAGACCCGTGACCGGGTCCTGGTGATGGCCGGCGTCGCCCACCAGCGCCCAGCCGGGCCCGTGGGGACGCCGGTAGAAGTTCGGCAGGGCGTTCGTGCCGCGGAAACGTTCGGTGCGGGTGCCGGTGCGCAGGCGCGTGGCCAGGTCCGGGACGAGGTGCAGGACGTCTCCGAAGCTGCCCTCGACGTCGCGCCGGACGCGGTCGAACTCCGCGGACCGCCAGTAGACGACCACGAAGACCTGGCCGTCGCTGGTCGGTGCGGCCATGACCAGGTGGCCGGGTCGGAGGTGGAGCTCCAGGCCGTCCACCTCCACGTCGCGCCAGTAGCTGTAGTAGGCGCAGGTGAGCGAGGGGTGCACGTGATAGGCGGGCGCACCCGCGGCCCGGGCGACCGTCGACCTCATCCCGTCCGCGCCGATCACGACGGAGGCCCTCTCGGTCACTGCGCTGCCGGCCTCTCCCCGGCCACGGATGCCCGTCACCCGGTCGTCGTCGGTGAGGAGTTCCCGGACGTCGAACGACTCCCGGACCTCGGCGCCCGCCGCCGCGGCGGCGTCCACGAGCGCGGCGTCGAGCACGGTCCGCCGCATCGCGTAGGCGTCCGACGCGCCCTCGGCGGCGGGCAGCGTTCCCCGGAGCACGATGCTGCCGGTGTCGAGGACCAGCGAGCGGATCGGTGGGCAGGGGGAGCCGGCGAGCACTGGATGGAGGCCCCAGCCCATGAGCGACGCGACCCCCGACTGGTGGAGGAAGTGGCAGGAGAGGGTGTCGCTCGGGAAGCGCGCGCGGTCCACGAGCAGCACCCGCCACCCCCTACGAGCCAGCAGCATGGCCGTGGGTGCACCCGCACAACGGGCTCCGACGACGACGGCGTCGTACCGCGCGCTCATCGCGGACCCTCCGCTACGCCTCGTCCGGCCCCGTGGCCGAACCGCCTGACGTGTGCGCCGTCGCCTCCCCGAAGAAGATCGGCAGATCGGGGAGGAAGCGGAGGAAGGCGTCCCCGAACGCGTTCAGGCGCATCCCTCCCTCGTCCCTGGACACCATCGACTCATAGTGGTGGCTCATGTCGACGAAGGGGTACTCGCGCACGCGGACGTCGACGAAGCCCGCGGCGCGCATCGCCGTCTCGGTCTCGCTCAGGGTCGGGCTCCGGACACAGGCCCAGAGTCGGTCGAAGTCCTGCATCGACCGGCGCTGCCGTTCCGTCAGGGGTCCTTCACGGCAGAAGACGTCCTTGACGTAGACGGTGCCACCGGGCCGCAGCACCCGCGCCGACTCGCGGTACAGGGCGCCACGGTCCGGCGAGTAGCCGGTCACCTCCAGATAGAGGGCCACGTCGAACGCCCCGTCGCGGAACGGGAGGCTCTGGAAGTCGGCGACGTGGACCCGCACGCGGTCGGCCAGGCCGGCCTGTTCGACGAGCCTCCGCGCCATCGTGGCCTGGACCTCGGAGACGGTGATCCCGTCGATGACGACGTCGGGGAGCGCCCTGGCGATGGCCACCGCCGGGCCCCCGACCCCGCACCCGGCGTCCAGGACCCGGTCGCCCGGACCGATGCCGGCGAGCTCCGCCAGGTACCGGACCGACGACTCCGGCCGGATGCAGGAATCAGCCGACGGCTTGACCAGCCCACCCTGGAGGACGGGGCCGGCCGCCTCCACCATGACCGGGGTCCAGCGGTCGTAGAACCGGCGGATCTCGGTCTGCCGATCGTGCGACCTGCTGGTCACAACGCGGCAAAGCCCTCGGCTCGGAGCTGGTCGAGAGCGTCGCGGAAGGCCATCCGCGCCATCTCGTCGAGGCGCGAGGAGAGCTCGGCCCGCTGATCGTCCGTCAGGCCCAACGTGGGGTCCTGCAACGCGGAATCCCGGGTGTCCGCATGCAAGAGGGCGATCGCGAAGTCCCGGTTCTGTACAGCCCTCAGCACTACCGGTGCAGGAAACCCGGCGAGGCTCCGGCCTCCCTCCTCCGTCGCTCCTACCGGCGCGAAGTTCTTCGGCGTCGTCATCGCCAACCCCCTTCAGCCTTCCCGCGCCCGCACGTGGTCACGATCCGGCCATCGGCCGCTCATCCGTTCGACGAAGGTGTTGAGCAGGTTCTCGGCGAGCGCTCGTGGCAGGCCTTCGAGCAGCGTCCGTCGGGCGGCGAGCCAGCGCTCCGCCGACGTGAGGGCCAGCCCCCGGGCGGCCTTCACGGAACGGTCGTGGAAGGCCAGGGCCTGTCCGATCCGCTCCTGGATCAGCCCCTGCGTCCCTCCGGCTGCCAAGGTCCCCGCCGTCTCCAGCCAGAGCCTGTCCGCGGCCGAGTCCCCGACAGCCCCCAGGGTCCACGTGCGATGCCCTCTCCGGCGGTCCCGGTAGAGGTCCGTCAGGTCGTTGAAGAGCTGCGACGCCGCGGTCGCGGTGAACACGAACTCCTCGAGGAGGGGCAGGAACTGCCACCGGTCCGCTCGGTCGAGGATCGCGGCGGCAGGGAGGACGAGCGGCCTGGACTGCGCCAGGAGCTGCTCGAAGACCGGGCGCGGGACCGGCGCCTGCTCCCTCCGGAGCTCGTGGGTGTGCAGGAGTGACTCGGAGTACCCCTGGAGGACGGTGCAGCAGAAGTCCCAGAACCGGGCGGAGGAGCCCACGACCTCCACAAGCCTCCGGGTGCACAGGGCGAGGAGGGCCTCGCCCAGCGCGACGAGCGTGGGGTCGTCCCGTGACGCGCCGTCGAGCCAGTCGTCCTGCGCCCGGACGTGGAGATAGCCCAGAACGCTGATCTCCAGCACGTCTGTCAGGGTCTTGCCCGAGATGTCGATCCCCTCGTCGCCCAGGCGACGGACCACCCAGACGGGGAGATCGAAGACGGGATGCCCCAGGGGGTGGAAGTACGGGGCGGGATCGGGGCGGAGCAGGCCGCGCTCGGCGAGCAGCCCGTCGAATGCCGTGCGGATCCGCGGCCGCATTCCGTCCCGCGCCTCGATCAGCCGCTGGTCCACCTGCGACTTGATCGTCCGGCTGTCGAGCACGGTCGCCTCACCGCTCGTCAGGAAACGGGGCGATCGACCGTACGCCCGCCCGGGGGAACAGCGCTAGTCTTGCCCGGATCGCATCCACAGAGAGCGACTCCCGCCGTAACGGAGAGTCATGACGATTCCGAGCGACGTCCTGACGAGCTTCGTGCCGGAGGTATTGGCACGTCGTATCCTCGACCGCTCGGAACCTCCCGGGACGTGGACGAGCGAGGCGTCCGAGCTGGTGGTGCTCGGGTTGGACATCTCCGAGTCCACCGCGATCCTCGAGGACCTCGTGCGGTGGACCCCGGACGGGCCCGAGACCATCGCGCGGGCGCTGGACGGTGTCTTCTCGCTGCTGGCGGACGTGGTCACGGCGCATCGCGGCTCGATCGCCACGCTGGCGGGCGACGAGGTCGTCGCGGTGTGGCCGACCGCGGAGACGGGCGGCGCGGTCGCCTCGGTGGCCTGGGCCGCGCGCGCCGCCACGGCCATCCGGGACCAGGTCAACGGCCTTGCGCCGGTGGGGGGCTACCCCATCCGCCTGCGCGCGGGGCTCGGGGTGGGGCGGGCCTGGCTGCTCGACGTCGGGGACGCGCTCGGGCACCGGCTCTTCGTCCCCGTCGGTCCCGCGTTCCAGGAGATGGCCCAGGCGCAGAGGACCGTGGCCGCCGGGGAGATCGGCATGAGCGCCGAGGTGCGCCGTCTGATCCGGGAAGGCGGGGGTCAGGACGCCGCGGGGGAGGGGGAACCGGCGGTCCGTGCCACGATCGCCGGGTCGGCGCTCCGCCTGCCGACGGCTCCTGCGCACCGGCGCGTCCCGGTGCCTCCGGCCCTGGCCACCCCGTACGTACCCGACTGGGTCGCCGAGGTCGTCGGCTCCGGCCACGAGGACTTCGCGGAGCTCGCCCCGATCACCGTCATGTTCGTCTCGCTCCGGCCACGGCCGTGGGACGAGGACGGGGTCCGGGCGGTGGCCGAGGCCGCGGCACAGGTGCTGGACGTCCTCGACCGCTACGCCGGCACGGTCGTCAACGCGGCCCAGGACCTGGAGGGCCTCACGCTGGTCGCGGGCTTCGGCCTGCCCCCGCTGGTCCGGGAACGGGAGGCAGCGCGGGCGAACCAGGCGGCCCTGGAGGTCAGCCGGGCCATGCGGCAGGTCGTCGAGCACGGGATCGGGGTCGCCACGGGTCACGCCTTCTGCGGAGTGCGCGGGAGTCCGGCCTACCGGCAGTACATGATGGTCGGCCCCGTCGTCAACCTCGCGGCGCGGTTGATGCAGCAGGCCCAGAACGAGGTGCTCAGCGACCAGGTGAGCCAGCACCTGAGCCGTGACCGGCTGCGGTTCTCCGCCCGGGGGCGCATGAGGGTGAAGGGCTTCGCCGGTCCGGTCGAGGTGTACCGGCCCGAGTGGCAGGAACCGGAGCCGGGGCTCCCCACGATTCGCCGGCTGGCCGGCGAGCACCCGGCCGTGCTCACCCGGGGGCGCGATCACGAGCGCGAGGAGCTGGTCGGCCGGTTGGTCGCGCTCGGCCTCGGGACCTCGACCGCCGTGGTCGTGGAGGGGGAGCCGGGAGTCGGCAAGACCCACCTGGCCGTGGACCTCCTGCAGGCCGGCGAGGGCTACGAGCACGTCACCGTCCTCGTCGGGAACGGCGACGACGTGGATCCGCGTCCGTACCACGTCTGGAAGCGCGCGGTCGGCAAGGCGCTGGGGCTCTCGTCCGTTCGGGACCCCCACCGGCGAGCGCTCCTGGTCACGGAGCGGCTGTCGAAGTGGCCCGAGCTGGTGGAGTGGGCGCCGCTGCTCAACGAGGTCCTCGATCTCGCGCTCGACGACTCGGCGCTCCGGGGCATGACCGGCCCGGCGCGGCGGGAGAACACCGTCCGCGTCCTCGTCCAGCTGCTGGGCGACGTCGCCGCCAGGACGCCGCTGCTCATCGTGCTCGACGACTGCCACTGGATGGACTCGGCGTCCTGGGAGCTGGTCAGAGCCGTGCACCGCAGCGTCGCCCCCACCATGCTCGTGCTCTTCACACGGCCCGTGCAGGAACCCTCGCCCCAGGACGTCGAGCCGGCCGGGCCGGGCCTGCCCCCCGGACCGGACGAGGGCGTCGCCCGCACGGCGACGGAGGTCCTGACCCACCTGCGCGAGCACGGCGCCCTCGTCCTGCGTCTCCGTCCGCTCCCCGCGGACGTCACCGAGCAGATCGCCCGGGACTTCCTGCAGGTGCAGACGCTGGACGAGCCCGTCCGGTCGCTGTTCCGGGGCAAGGTCGACGGCAGCCCGCTGTTCACGGTCGAGCTGGCGTACCAGCTGCGGACGGACGACCTCATCTCGGTCGTCGGGCGGGGCGACCTGGCGCAGGCCCGCCTGGCGGTGCCCCCCGTCGACCTGGATCGGCTCCGGCTGCCGGTCCGCGTCGAGGAGGTCTTCCGCGCCCGGCTGAGCGCGCTGTCCGCCCGCCAACGCATGGTGATCGGGGCGGCGAGCGTCATCGGGACGAGCTTCGACGCCGAGCGGATCCTGGCCGCGGACCCGCGGCTCGATGCGGCGTCCCTCGCCGAGGACCTGCGGGACCTCGGGCGCAAGAAGGTCATCGCGGCGCATCCCGAGGGCTGGCGGTTCGTCCACGCCCTGATCCGCGACGTCGCGCAGCAGTCCCTGTTGCCCTCGGAGCTCAGGCAGAGGCACCGTGCGCTGGCGGAGTGGTACGAGTCCCGGGGGCAGCGACCCGAGACGTATGCCGTGCTCGCCCACCACTGGGCCGAGGCGGGCGAGCCGGCGCGCCAGATCGAGTACCTCGAGGCCGCGGCGACCGACGCGCTCGCCAAGGGCGCGGCCGAGGAGGCCGCGTCCCTCCTCGAGACCGCACTCGCGGTCGACGGGCAGCCGGACGGCCCCCTGTCCGCGGTCCCGGACGCCAGGAGGGCCTTCTGGGAGGACGAGCTGGCCGAGGCCCTCGCCACCCAGAACCGGCTCGAGGACGCCGTCACCCACTCCCGGAGGGCGCTCGCGCTCCTGGGGCACCGGGTGCCGACGAGCCGGCTCGGCTGGGCCGCACGACTCGTGTGGGGGGTCATCGGGCAGGTCCTGCACCTCGTCCTGCCGCGCCGGTGGAGGCCGCGGGGGGACGTCACCCTGCTGGGCCAGGCCGCCTGGATCCTGTCGAGACTCGCGGAGACCTTCTACTTCAAGGCCCAGGCCGTGCCGTCGGCCGCCTGCCAGCTCGCGGCCATCAACCGGGCGGAGCGGGCCGGCAACGAGGGCCTCGCGGGCCGGGCCTACGGCGAGCTGGCCTATCTGGTGGGAACGATGCGTCTGCACCGGGTCGCGGCGCGGTACTTCGACCGGGCCCGGTGGAAGTTCGCGCCGGAGTCCACGGGCCGTCCGGGTCCGCTGACCGTCGAGGTCCTGCCGGACGCGATGTGGGATCACGATCTCACGGCGACCGTCTCCGAAGCCGTGTACCTGCGGACCATGAACCGCCGCCGCGACGTGACCCCGATGCTCGACGACGTCCTGCGCCAGTACCGCAGCTTCGGCCAGAACTGGGCCGTGGAGGTCTGCCTGGTGAACCGGGGGTTCTTCATCGAGGTGACCGGGGAGCTGCGCTCGGCCCGGGCGGACTTCGAGGAACTGGTCACCTCGGCCCGGCGGCGAGGCAACACCGAGCACGCCCTCTGGGGGATGACCCTGCTGCTGCCGTTGCTGCTGAGCCTGGACCGCACGGCCGAGGCGCTGGCCGTGGACGACGAGGCGATGGAGGTGTCCAGCGACGAGTACAAGCTGTTCGCCCCGGTCCTGCAGGGTGGTCACGTCCGGGCTCTCGTCGCCCGAGGACGATCGGCGGAGGCGCTCACCCGTGCCCGGCGGGCCGTGGGTGCGTTCGGGATGGTGCCCTACATCCACCTCGCCGGCCTGACCGCGCTAGTGCAGGCCTGCCTCGAGATGCTCGACCAGGAGCGGGGGACTCCCCGCGAGAAGGAGGTCCGCAGGGTGACGCGGCGGGCCCTCCGCGCGTTGCGGACGTACAAGCGGATCTACCCGTTCGCGCGCACCCGGTACGAGCTGTACCTGGGACGGTATCGAGCCGCCCAGGGCAGGGACGACGCCGCTCGGCGCTGTTGGCGTCGTGGACTGCGGACCGCGGAGGACGACCGGCTCCTCCTCGACGGGGCCCGGCTCCGGCTGTGCCTGGCCGCGCAGCTCCCGGAGGGATCTCCCGCCCGTGCCGAGCACCTGCGACAGGCGCGCCGGACGATCGACGAGTTGGGACTCCGACGTCTGAGGGAGTTCGCCGCGCTGGCCGAGTGACACCCGGGCGCGACGCCCGCCGCGGAGCCGCTCCCTGTGGCGGGTGGACGGCGTCGTCGCGTGGCTGCAGTGCGCGGGCACGTCCGTGCCGGTCGCCCACCCTCCGTCGTCGACCTGCGGCTGTCCCGGGGTGCTCGAGACGACCGCAGGTCGACGAGCGGCGTCGTCAGGCCGCGGCGGCCGGGCGGAAGGGGACCTCGGGGACGTCGGGGCGCGGGAAGGCCGGGCGCAGGGTGAGCGGCGGGCGGAACGGCCGCCAGGTGCCCTCCCGCTGCGCGAGCCGGTCGGCGACGGCGTAGAGGACCGCCGGGTTGTGGCCCATGCCGAGGTGGCTCGCGTACACGGCGATGTTCTCGGCGTGCGGCGAGAGCCGGTCCAGGCAGGCCTTCCACGCGACGATGCCGTCCTGGTGCGAGTAGATCGACGTCGAGGGCACCGCCAGTGGCGTCGCCTCGCTCTCCAGCGGCAGCGTCCGCTTCTCCACGTGCAGGTGCGAGTAGCGCTCGAACACCTTGTGCGCGCGGGTCTGGCTGTCGCGCTGCAGACCGAACGGGCTGCCCAGGGTGATCACCTGGCGTACCGCGTCCGGGGTCTTGCGGGCGAGGTCGCGGGCGAAGATGCCGCCCAGGCTCTGGCCGATGAGGCTGACCGGCCGGCCGTAGCGGTCGCTGAGGTCCTCGATGCGGCGGCTCATGCCCTCCACGCACTCCTGCGTCGGGCCGATGTTGCGCCCGAGCCGCCAGCCGTGGACGCGGTAGCCCAGCCGCCGCAGGGTGCGGCGCAGCGTCGCCGTCGACATGTCGTCGGCCATGAGGCCGGGCAGCACGAGGACGGGGTGGCCGTCGCCGGTCGGTAGGCGCGGCATCAGCGGACGGGCCGCCAGGTAGAGGCCGTAGTCGGCCATCGCGCGGCTCACCTCGGTCAGGTACAGCGGCAGACCGGGCCCGTCGTTGGGCTGTCGCGACACGTCGTCCTCCTCGCCGGCGGTCCACACCGCCTCGCCCGGGCCGGTACCCACCATGGAGGACCGGTCACACCTGACTGCGACGACTCGCTGTGTCCAGTGTGGCCCTGATCACACGCGTCGCAGGGGTCCCAGGCGTCCGACCAGGGCACTTTCCCGTGCCGGAATCACCGGCGGAGGGTGCCCCCGAGGCGCCGTCGGCACGCGCACCAGAGGGGGACCGTCGGGGTGGACGAGGCACCGGGGACGAGCAGGACCGTCGACCTGGGCGGCCCGGTGCACGTCGTGGACTACGGCGGTACCGACGACGGCCCGGCGGTCGTGCTGGTGCACGGGCTGGGCGGGTCGCACGGCAACTGGGACCTGCTCGCGCCGCTGCTGACGCCGTCGGCCCGGGTGTGGGCGCTGGACCTGCCCGGCTTCGGCCGCAGCGAGCCGGGGGAGCGCCGCGCCACCGTGCCGGCCGACGTCGCGGTCCTGCAGCGCTTCCTGCGCGAGGTCGTGGGCGAGCCGGCGGTGCTGGTCGGCAACTCGATGGGCGGGATGGTCTCGCTGTTCACCGCCGCGGCCGCCCCGGATATGGTGCGGGGCCTGGTGCTGCTCGACCCCGCGCTGCCCGGCGGCCGGCGGCGGCTGGACCCGCTCGTGGCGGGCACCTTCGCCCTGTACGCCCTGCCCGGCCTGGGGGAGCGGTTCCTCGCGCTGCGGCGGGCCCGCTCGACGCCGCTGAACCGGGTGCGGTCGATGCTGCAGCTGGTCGGCGTCGACCCCGACGAGCTGCCCGCCCCGGTGATCGACCGCGCCGTCGCGCTGCTCGAGCAGCGCGGGGACGTCGCCGGAATGGACCGCGCCTTCCTCACCGCGGCCCGCTCGCTGCTGGGGATCCTGGCCGACCCGCGTCGCTACCGGTCGGCCATGGCCCGGGTGGCCGCTCCGGTGCTGCTGGTGCACGGCGACCGCGACCGGCTAGTGCCCGTCGACGCCGCGCGCGAGGTGGCGCGGGCGCACCCCGGCTGGCGGTACGAGGAGCTGGCCGGGGTCGGGCACGTGCCGCAGCTGCAGGTGCCCGACCGCCTGGCCGACCTGGTGCTCTCCTGGATCGGCGGGACCGTCAGCGGCCCCGCAGTTCGGTCTTGAGGACCTTGCCGCTCGGACCCTTGGGCAGCTCGTCGATGACGACCACCTCCCGCGGGTACTTGTAGGCGGCCAGCCGCTCCCTGCAGAACGCGATCACCTCGTCCGGCTCGGCCGAGGCGCCCGGGCGCAGGCTCACGAAGGCCACGACCTCCTCGCCGAGCCGCTCGTCGGGCCGGCCGACGACGGCGGCCTCCATGACCGCCGGGTGGGCGTGCAGGACCTCCTCGATCTCGCGCGGGTAGACGTTGAACCCGCCGCGGATGACCAGGTCCTTCTTGCGGTCGACGATGAAGAAGAACCCGTCCTCGTCCGCGTAGCCGAGGTCGCCGGTGTGGAACCAGCCACCACGCACGGCCTCGGCGGTGGCCTCCGGGCGCCCGAGGTAGCCCTTCATGACGTTGTGCCCGCGCAGCACGATCTCGCCGACGTTGTCCGGCCCGGGCGGCAGCGGCCGGTCCTCGCCGTCGACGACGCGGACCTCGCAGCCCCACAGGCGCTTGCCGATCGAGGTGACCCGCCGCTCCTCGGCGCTGCGGTTGAACGTCGCCAGCGCGCAGGTCTCCGACAGCCCGTAGCCCTCGAGGATGGTCGCCCCGCCGTAGGCCGCCTCGAAGCCCTTGATGACCTCGCCGGGGATCGACGCGCCACCGGAGACGCACACCCGCAGCCGGGACACGTCGCGGCCGGTGAGGTCGGCGTGCATGAGCGCCACGAACATCGTGGGGACGCCGCAGAACACCGTGACCCGGTGCTCCTCCATCGCGTCGAGCACGGCGCCGACGTCGAAGCGGAGGACCAGGGACAGCGTCGCGCCGGCGCGGATCGCGCAGTTCATGACGCTGGACAGGCCGAAGACGTGGAACAGCGGCAGCACCGCCATGCCGACGTCGTCGTCCCGGTACTGGAAGGTCTCCGCGGCCACCGACGCCGCCATGTACATCTGGAAGTGGGTGAGCTCGGCGCCCTTGGGGCGGCCGGTGGTCCCGCTGGTGTAGATGATCGTGGCGGTGTCGTCCGGGGACATCTGCTCGACGTCGGCCGGGTCGGCGCCGGCACCGGCGGCGACCACCGCGTCGAACGGGGTGGTGTCCGGCGGCGCCTCCGGGCCGCCCGGCGCGGAGACCACGTACACCCGGACGCCGCCGGCCTCGGCCGCGCCCTTGACCGCCTCCTCGGCGAACGCGTCGAAGGTGACGAGCACCTTCGCGCCGCTGTCGGAGAGGTGGTAGCTCACCTCGGGTGCCTTGAGCAGCGGGTTGAGCGGCACGACCGTCATCCCGGCCCGCAGCGCGCCGAAGTAGGCGATCACGAACTGCGGCACGTTGGGCAGCTGCAGCGCGACGCTGTCGCCGCGCTGCAGCCCGGCCTCCCGGAGCCCGGCGGCCACCTGGGCCGACAGCTGGTCGACCTGGCCGTACGTGAGCGTGAGCGGGCCCAGCCGCAGCATCGGCTTGTCGGGGTGGGCGGAGGTGGACTCCCGCAGGATCGTCGCGAGGTTGAAGGTCATGGCCGCTCCCTGGGCTGTGACGCGGGTTACAACCCGGTGCAGTACCGCGGGAGCCCCCGCTCACACCTGCCCGAGCGCCACCACCTCGTCCAGTCCGGCCCGCAGGTCGGCCACCAGGCCCGCCGGGTCGGTGACCGCGGCGCTGTCCAGGTTGACGCCGATGCAGCAGGTGTCCTCGTGCGAGAGCAGCGTGACCATCGCCGCGGTCCCCGGCAGCGGCCCGAACGGGTACATCCGCAGGATCCGCGAGCCGGCGATGTACACCGGGTGCGCCACGCCGGGCATGTTGCTCACCTGGACGTCGTTGGCGCTGGTCAGCCGCCCGGAGACCGCGCCCACGACCGGCGCGGGGAGCCAGTGCAGCGCCGGGCCGAGCAGGTCGTCGGTGACGCCGCCGGCGCTGGTCTCCCGCGCCGAGAGGACGAACTGGCGGATGGTGGCGATCCGCGCGGCCGGGTCGGCCTCGGCCAGCGACGCGGTGAACCGGGCGCCGGTGAACCGGTTGCCGCCCTGGGCGTCGTCGCGGGCGCGCAGGCTGATCGGGATCCCGACGGTCATCGTGGCCAGCGGGGCGCCGGTGCGCTGGTGGTAGCGGCGGAAGCCGCCGACCACCGCGGCGAGGAAGCCGTCGTTGAGGCTCCCGCCGGCCGCCTTCGCGCCCCGCTTGAGGTCGGCGAGCGGCACCTCGAGCACCTCGAACCGCCAGTCGCCGCCGCGGGCGGCGAGCGCGGGGGAGCTGCCACGCGGCGGCGCGAGGGTCCTCGTCGCCGCGCGGGCGGCGTCGAGCGCCTGCGCCGCCACCTCCCGCGGGTGGCGCAGGGTGCCCAGCGCCTCCACGCCGCGGCGCAGCGCGGCCAGCGGCACCGACCGCGCCGTCCCGACCAGCTGCTCGGTCAGCGCACCGACGCGGGAGACCTCGCCGGGCACCGGGGCCGGCGGCTCGGGGCGGGCGGGGTCGCGGTCGGGGCTGCGGCGGTGCAGCAGGCCCATGAGCTGGACGGCGCCCAGCCCGTCGGTGGTGCTGTGGTGGGTCTTCACGACGTAGGCGGCGCGGCCCTCGGCCAGGCCCTCGACTAGCAGCACCTCCCACAGCGGCCGGTCGCGGTCCAGCGGCGCGGAGGCGAACTCCCCGACGACGTCGAGCAGCTGCCGCGTCGAGCCCGGCTCCTCCAGCCGCACCCGGCGCACGTGCCGGCCGAGGTCGAGGTCGTCCACGGTCGCCCAGCGGGGCGCGCCGACGCCCAACGCGGGCTCGACCACCTTCTGGCGCATCCGCGGCACCATGCGCGAGGCCCACTCGTGCGCGCCGAGGAAGCGGTCCCAGTCCGGCGCGGTCTCGAGCACCTCGAGCAGCGTGACGTTGGCGCGCAGCCGCGGGTCGGCCGCCTCGGCGCGCCACATCGCCGTCTCGATGGGGTTCATCTCCGGCGAGGTGCCCCAGTCCAGCGGCGCGGCCGGGACCGCGGGGGCGGGCGCGCCGTCCTCGGCGGTGGGCGACTCGGCCACCACCGGCCGCCGGGTGCGCCCGGACCAGTTGGCCAGCGTGGCCAGGAAGGAGTCGCGCACCTCGGTCACGTGCCGGTCGAGGTCCTCGACCGTCCAGTCGCTCGTGTCGACCGGGGGCAGCACCCGCACCTGCACGGTGCCGGGGGAGACCGTCGTCGCGCCGCGCCACATGAGCTCGCCGGCGTTGCGGATGACCACCGGGACGATCGGCACGCCGGCCTGCATCGCGACGTGGAAGGCGCCCTTCTTGAACGGGCCGAGCGTCGGGGTGGCCGAGCGGGTGCCCTCGGGGGCGACGACCAGCGAGATGCCCTCCCTGAGCCGCTGCACGGCCGGTTCCAGCGCGCGGCGGGCCTGGGCGGGGTCGCCGCGGTCGACGAAGGCGACGTCGGCCAGCCGGAACGCCAGCCCGAAGCCCGGCGTCCGCGCCAGCTCCTTCTTGGCCACGCCGGTGAACCCGCCGCGCAGCAGCTTGGCGAGGATGAGGACGTCGAGCTGGCTCTGGTGGTTGAACAGGAAGACCGCGGGCCGGGTGGCCAGGTGCTCGGCGCCCTGGACGTCGAGCCGGACGCCGGCCAGCGCGCTGCCGAGTTCACCCGCGAGGGTGAGGCCGAGGTCGACCGCCTCCCGCCGCGAGCCGCCCAGCGCGCCGACCGCCAGGCCCGTGGCGAAGCCGCCGAACATGCCCCCGACGCCGGCCAGCGTCCGGGCGACGTCGGCCGGGGAGGTGCTCCCGCGGCGCTTGAAGCGGGCGACCGGCCACGAGTAGTGCCGGGCCGCGGCGGTCAGCCCCTTGCCCGGGTTGAGCGCGCGGGCGCGGCCGACGGTGCGCAGGAAGGGGACGTCCTCGTCGCCGTTGGAGTAGGCGTAGCTCTGCAGCAGGTCGATGCCGTGCTCCTCGGCGAACGCGCGCACGGCCGCGGCCTTGCCCGCCCGCCACAGCAGCGGGCCGCCGGCGCGGCCGGTGCAGACGCCGTCGACGATCTCGACGGGGGAGACCAGCACGTGCTCCACGCCCATCGCGCGGGCGGCCGGCTCCACCTGGAACCGGGTCGCCGACGAGGCCAGGACCACGGTGTGCCCGGCCTGCAGGTGGGCGGTGACCAGGCGCCAGGCCTCGGGGTACAGCGAGCCCGCGATGCCCTGGACGAACAGCCGCTCGCCGAGCTCGGCCAGCTCGTCCTCGCTGCGGCCGGCCCAGGCGCGCATGCCGGCGACGGTGAACCGCTCGAAGTCCTCCTCGGTGGTGACCCCGCGCAGGCCGGTGAGCAGCAGCTGGCCGAGGTCGGTCGGGGTGACGTGCAGCGAGCGCAGGTGGTGGCGGGCGAAGGCGGCCAGCGAGTAGCCGTCGATCACCGTCCCGTCGAAGTCGAAGAACGCCCCGACCCGCGGACCGGGCGGCGCCGCCTCGACGTCGGCGATCAGCTGGTCCTCGGTCCAGACGTTGCTCCGGGCCATGGCGGCCGCCTGCTCGCGCAGCCCGCCCCCCGTCGACGTCTCGGCCGTCACGGTTCCACCCCCACGCTCTCCCGCCGCGCCGCGGCGTCCAACTCGTCGATCACCACTACTCGGCCGACGACGTCCCGGACTTGAGCGGCCCACTCCTGCCGCCGGCGGGCCAGGTCGTCCCGGCCGGGGTCGACCAGGTCCAGGTTGGCGGCCAGCCGCAGCGCCCCGGCGAACAGCTCGCGGGACAGCGACTCGGGCCCGTGCAGCCGGCCCTGCAGCAGCATCTGCTGGCCCACGCCGGAGCACTCGGCGAGGAACTCCGGCTCGGTGACCGGCGTCCGCGGGTCGCGGGCGGCCAGCCGTTCGGCGACGACGAGCTGCGCGTCGACGAAGGACCGCAGCACCCGGTGGGCCACCAGCAGGTCGGCGCGGCAGAGGACGTCGCGGCCGTCGGCGGTCTCCCACCCCGGGTCCAGCCGCTCGAGCTCGCCGGCCAGCCGGTCGCGGTAGGCGTCGCGCTCGGGGAAGAAGAACTCGAACTTGAGCTGGTCGCGCAGCCGGTAGGCCTCGTCCCAGCGGTCGGCCGGGTCGCGCAGCATCACCAGCTCGGCGATCGCGCGGTCCACGAAGTGGTGGATCGCGTTGTTGCGGTAGAAGGCGGCGACCAGGTGCTGCCCGCGTCCGATCGCGTAGACCGGCTCCTCGCCGCCCTCGTAGGCGGTCACCACGCCCTGCCCGGCCAGCGCGCCGAGCACCCGCCGCACGCCGCGCGGCGTCTGCAGGGCGGCGCCGGAGTGCGGCAGGTCCCGCTCGGTGAGGTAGCGCAGCAGCGGCTCGAGCACCCGCTGCACCTGCGCCAGCGTCAGCGCCCGGTCCCGCACGCCGAGCAGGGCGAGGGTGACCAGCGCCGTCGCCGTCGCCGGGGTGACGTCGTTGATGCCGACGGCGACCTGGAAGGCCACCTTCTGCAGGCTCAGCCGGCGGGAGCCGGGGTCGGCCGGGTCGGCGCCGCGCAGCGCCGCGGCCAGCGACAGCGGCTCGGCGAAGCCGACGTGCACCGTGCCCAGCGGCGTGCGCACCTGCTCGCGGATGTAGGACGCCATCCACGACAGGCCCTCGCCGCGCTTGGCGGCGCCGCCCTGCTCGGCGGCCATCCCCGACACCTCGCGGAGCTGGTCGTAGGTGATGGACACCGGGACGAGGTAGACGTCCTCCACCCGCTTGCGCTCCACGGCGTCGGCGACGAAGCCGAGCAGCCCGTGCCGCGGGGGACGCAGCTTGCCGGTGCGGGAGCGGCCGCCCTCCATGTACCACTCGAGGTTGAACCGCTTGGCCAGCAGGAACGCCAGGTACTCGCGGACGGCGGTCTTGTAGACCTGGTCGTCGCCGAAGCTGCGCCGGATGAAGATCAGCCCGGCCCGCTTGGCGATCGACCCGACCGGCCAGAACCGCAGGTTCTCCCCGCCGAGCACGTGGTTGCGCGGGAAGTCGTGCTGCGCCAGCACGTCGGCGAGGACCAGCGGGTCGACGTAGGAGCGGTGGCTGGGCAGGAACACCAGGGGGTGGGTCCGGTTGAGCTCGCGCAGGTCGGTGAGCCGCGCGGTGTCGGCCTGCACGTCCCAGGCGCGGGCGTGCACCGGCCGCAGCAGCCCGGTGAACACCTCGACGGCGGCCGGGTCCATCGCCGCGACGAGCTCGTCGAGGTCGGCGGCGGCCTCGGCGGCCACCTCCTCCTCGGGCCGCTCCAGCCGCTCGGCCAGCGCGGCGACCTCCGCGCGCCACTCGGGGCTGTGCCGGATCGCCTCGGCGACGTGCCGGGGCACCT
Organism: Geodermatophilus sp. SYSU D00698; assembly: GCF_054050335.1. Classification (NCBI taxonomy): domain Bacteria; kingdom Bacillati; phylum Actinomycetota; class Actinomycetes; order Geodermatophilales; family Geodermatophilaceae; genus Geodermatophilus; species Geodermatophilus sp. SYSU D00698. The sequence goes on along the minus strand of NZ_JBJGZD010000016.1, from coordinate 71,871 downwards.
TGGCCCGGTCGCCGACCACCTGCCGCTCGGCCCGGTCCAGCGCCAGCGCCGCCTGGTGCGCGACGAACGCGGCGAGGCTGCCGGTGCCGTCCCACCGCCCGGTCAGCTCGCCCACGGTGGCGGGCTCGGCGACGACGACCCGCGCCCGGTCCGGGTCGCGGCGGACCGCGGCCGCCTGCAGGGGGGCCGGCGGGCGGCGCAGCAGCGAGGGGCGGGCCGCCGACCACCGCCCGCGCCGGCCGGGCCCGCGGCGGGTCACCTCGGCGCCGCCGAGCGGCGTCCACGCCACCCGGGTCGCGGTCACCACGGTGGCGGGGTCGGCGTCGGCCAGCGGCCCGGCCAGCGCCGCGCCGCTCAGCGGCAGGACCGTCCCGCCCGGGGGCAGCGCCTCGGTCGCCATCCGCCGCTCGACCTCGCTCGCGGCGTCGACCAGCACGATGCGGGGGACGTCGTCGTCCGCTCCGGGGCTCATGCGCACTCCTTCCTCGGGGCTCGTCGCGGCTCGCCGGCGCCGGGTACAACGGTCGGGACGCTCCGCCGGTCACGGGGCCGGCGCCGGCGGGCGCAGCCGATCCTGCTCCCGCCCGGCGCGGCGCGGGCCGGTCTCAGCGCTGGTCGAGGGTGGCGCGCAGCGCCTCCAGGCCGGAGTAGTTGGGGCGCCAGCCCAGCTCCTGCTTCGCCTTGGTGGTGTCCATGATCGCCGGGTGGCTGGCCGCCTCCACCCACTCGGCGGCCGGCGGCAGGAACGGCAGCCGGGACACCGCGCGGGCCGCGAACTGCGCCGGCGCGGCCGGCAGCGGCAGCGGCAGGGCGCCGTACTCGCGGGCGACGTCGGCGGCGGTCACGACGCCGTCGCCGGCGATGTTGTAGGCCCCGGGCGGGCCGGCGGCGACGACGCACTGCAGCAGCGCGGAGCCGACGTCGTCCTCGTGGACGAACTGCAGCGGCAGCACCGGCACCGCGACCGGGACCGGCACCGGCAGCCGCCGGGTGCTCTGCTCGGCCAGCCACCGTCCCAGCGGGGCGAGCGGGCCGGGCAGCAGGTCCTTGGCGCCGACGGTGTGCGGGCCGAGCACCACCGGCGGGCGCAGCAGGTACAGGCCGAGCTCCGGGTGGGCCTGCGCCTCCTGCTGCAGCAGCTGCTCGAGCTCGGCCTTCTCCTGCGCGTAGAACAGCCGGGACGCCGGGCGCACCGGCCAGTCCTCGGTCATGCCGACCGGGTTGTCCCGGTGGAAGCCGTACGCGGCGAGCGAGGAGGCGTAGACGAACCGGCGTGCGCCGGCGGCGGCCGCGGCCCGGAACGCGTTGAGCGTGCCGTCGACGTTGATCGCCCGCGTGGTCTGCCGGGAGGCGTTGCCGGTGATGAGGAACGCCAGGTGCACGACGACGTCGGCGCCGGCGAACGCCTCCTTCAGGGCGTCGGCGTCGCGCACGTCGCCCCGGCGGTACTCCATCTTCGTCCAGCCGCGGGCCGCCGGGTCGAAGGGGCGGCGGGCGATGCCGACCACCCGGCGGACCCGGTCGTCGGCCTGCAGCAGCGGGACCAGGCCCTCCCCGAAGGTGCCGGTGGGGCCGGTGACGGCGACGGTCAGATCGGTCTCGGAAACGGTCACGACGGCGCGCTACCCGGCGTCGCCGGGCGTGAACCGGGTCACGCCCGGCGACCGCCGGGTCACGGGGTGGCCGCGGCCGGCTGCCGCTCCGCGGCGAGCCCGACCAGCTCGGCGATGCCGCGGCAGATCCCCTCGGCGAGCACGTCGACGTCGGGGAAGGCGTCGAAGTCGGCGTTGATGCCGAAGGTCATCGAGTTGAGGTAGCTGAAGATCCCGATGGAGATCCGGGTGCCGCCGGCGATCGGCACGTAGGGGTGGGCGGACACCATGCGCTTGCCGAGCACGTACAGCGGCACCCGCGGGCCGGGCACGTTCGTCGTCACCGCCTGGCACCACACCTGGCCGGTCTGCATGGCCGCCCGGACGCCGAGGGCCAGCAGCGTCGGCGCGACGTAGTCGCCCATCCCGATGATCGAGCGGGCGTCGACGGCCTGCATCGTCCGCTTGTACTCGTCCATCTGCTGCTTGATCGCGGCCAGCCGGGCCCGCGGGTCGGCCTCACCGACCGGCAGGTCGACGAAGACGGCGGTCACCCGGTTGTCCAGCGAGCCGCGCTCGCCCTCCTTGCGCACCGAGATCGGCACCATCGTGCGGACGACCGTGTCGCCGCCGAGCGCCCCGCGGCCCTTGAGCAGGTCGCGGAAGCCGCGGGTGATGGCGGTGAGGACGACGTCGTTGACCGTGCCGTCCAGCGCGCTGCGGGCGGTGCGCAGGTCCTCGAACTCGGCGTCGGCCCACGCCCAGCGCCGGTGCGGGCCGATCGGGCCGGTGAGCGTGCGGGCCATGGGGGTCAGCGCCTGGCGGGCCAGCTGCGGGACCGACGACACCGCCGCCTTCGCGCTGTTGATCAGCCCCCTCGCGCCGTTGCCGACGGCCTCGGGGCCGTGGACGAGCTGGCGCAGGGGAGCGGTGACGGTCTCGGTCAGCGCGCCGGCGACCATCTCGACGCCCGAGGGGCTGCGCTGCGGCGACCAGTCGCGCGGCGCCTTGTGCTCCGCGTTCGGGTCGAGGTCGAACATGACCTGCATCAGGTCGGTGCCGGCGATGCCGTCGACCATGCAGTGGTGGACCTTGGAGATGATCGCCCAGCGGTCGTCCTCCAGGCCCTCGACCAGCCACACTTCCCACAGCGGCTTGGCCATGTCCAGGCGCTGGCCGAGCACCCGGCCGGCGAGGTTGCGCAGCTGCTCCTCACCGCCGGGCTTGGGCACCGCGGTGTGCCGCACGTGGTAGAGGATCTGGAAGTGCGGGTCGTCGACCCACAGCGGGCGGCCCAGGTTGAAGGGCACCTCCCGCACCCGCTGCCGGTAGCGCGGCACCAGCGGCAGCTTGCTCAGCAGCAGGCGCACCAGGTCGCCGTAGGACGGCGCCGGTCCCTCGAAGACCGCCACCGAGCCCACGTGCAGCGGTGCGTTCTCGGTCTCCGCGTAGTAGAAGCCGGCATCGGTCGCGCTCAGGCGGTCCACGGTCGCTCCCCAACTCGTCGAGACGGTGTCGGCCGGTCCCGTATCCAGCGACCCGGCCGTCGGAACACGGTCGTGTGGTGCCGGACACGGTAGGCAGGTCCGCGGTCAGCCTGCCTGCCGGACGCTGCCGGGGCCAGCCGCTGCCACCCGGTCGAGCAGGTCGGTGAGGGCGCGGTCGACGACGGCGGTGCGGGTGAGGTTGACGCTGTGCCCGGCGCCCGGGACGACGACCAGCTCGGCCCGCTCGCCGATCCCCTCGGCCAGTTGCCGGCCGTGGTCGGCGGGGGTCAGCCGGTCGTACTCGGCGGCGACGACGGTGCACGGGACCCGCCCGAGCACCGGCAGCGACGCCGTCTCGTCGTGGTCGAGGAAGGTGCCGTAGAAGGCCATGGTCACCGTCAGCGGCGTCTCCTCGAGCATCGCCTGCACGACGCGGACGGCCTCGCGCGTGGCGTCGTCGCGGCCGAACAGGTAGCGGCGGGTGAACCGGTGGCCCAGCCGCGTGCCGCGCCGCCGCAGCCGCTCCAGCCCGGGGGCCAGCAGCCGCAGCCACCACAGGTAGAGGCCCAGCAGGTGCAGCGTGCGCATCGCCTTCACCGCGAACCCCAGGAGCCCGCGGGCGACCAGGCCGCCGGCCGAGGTGGCCAGCAGGAACGCGCCGACGACGCGGGTGCCGAACAGCTCGGGCCGCTGCCGGGCCAGCGCCATGATCGTCATGCCGCCCATGGAGTGGCCGGCGAGCACCACCGGCCGCCCGGCGGGGACGACGGCGTCGAGCACCTGGCCGAGGTCGCGGGCGGTGCGGTCGATGGTCGCCGTCCGCGGGTCGACCCAGCGGGACCGGCCGTGGCCGCGCTGGTCCCACAGCACGACGCGGGCGCGGTCGCGGATCGCCTCGACCTGCAGCTGGAACTCGCCGAGGCGGGCGGTGAAGCCGTGGCAGAAGACCACGGTGACCGGGGCGTCCTCGGGTCCGTCGAACTCCACGTGCAGGTCCACGCCGTCGTCGGTGCGGACGGTGCGCGAGCCCGGCGGGGGCGGTCCGTCGATCCCCGGGACGACCGGGATGCGGGGCGGGACGGGCGCGGGGCGATGACGGCGGAGTGGCACCCGTCCATGACAGCGCAGCTCGCGGGCAGCGGCGACTCAGCCGCCGGGCGCCGCGGTCCCGTGGGGGCGACCGGGGCTCAGCTCCCGGGCGCCGCGGTCTCGGGGCGGCGGCCGGGGGCGGCGTCGCGGACCAGCCGGCGGGCGGCGTCGACCTCGCGGGCGACCGGGGCCAGGACGCCGTCGGCGTGGATCTCGGCGTCGTCGGGCACCCGGTGCGCGCGGACGTCGTCCTCCAGCTCGCGCAGCGCCCGCCGCAGCACCGCCACCTGGGACGGGTCGGGCCCGGGCTCCCCGCCGTTGACGGCGATGACCGCCTCGGTGACGGCGTCGGCGGTCCGCTCCAGCTGCACGATGACCGGCCACCAGGCGCCGGCGCGGGTGCTGATCGGCGGCGGCTCGGCCAGCCGGCGCTGCAGCTGGGTGTGCAGCTCGGTGAGCGCCCGGTAGGTCGCGCGGCGGGCGCGTCGGCGCGCGACCGGGTCCGCGCCGAACGCGGCGCCGACGAAGGCGTCCAGCGCCAGCGCGGCCGCGCGCAGGGCGTCCTCCAGCGGCGCCCGCCAGGTCTGCGGCCACAGCAGGTAGCCCGCGACCAGCACGATCGCGCAGCCGATGAGGGTGTCCACCAGCCGGGCGCCGACCAGCTCCGGCCCGCCGGGGACGGCGAGGTCGAGCAACAGGATGATCACCGGCGTCTGGAAGACCGAGAACAGGCCGAAGTTGGCGCCGCGCGCCCACGGCAGCAGCCCGGCGGCGACGGCCATGGCGACCACCACCCACCCGTCGCGGGGCAGCACCGACAGCAGCAGCGAGCCGATGAGGACGCCGAGCAGGGTGCCCGCGCCGCGCTGCACCGCCCGGGTGAACACCGACCCGTAGTCGGGCTTGAGCACGATCGCGACGGTGAGCAGCACCCAGTAGGGCCGCTCGATGGGCAGCAGCTGGCGGGCGACCTCCGCGATGGTCATGCACAGCGTCAGCCGGAGGGCGAACTCGCGGGTGTCGGTGCTGCCGAGCGTGCGGTCGGCGAGGTCGCGCAGCCGGTCCCGCCAGGGCGGCCGGGGCGGGGTGACGGCGGCTCCCGCACGCTCCTCGGGGTCGCCGACGACGGCCCAGGCCAGCCGCACCCCGTGGCGCACCGCGCGGCGGACGGCGGGCCCCTCGTCGAGGGCGGGCGGGCGCTCGTCGGGCAGCTCGCGGCTGCCGGAGACGGCGGCGGCGAGGGCGTGCACCGCCGTCACGTCGTGCGGGTCGGCGTGCACCCCGGTGCGGGCGGCGGCGACCGCGGCCTCCACCAGCGGGGCGGCGGCGTTGAGGACGCCGGCCAGCTCCGACAGCTGCCGGTTGCGCCCGGCGGCGAGGCTACGGGTGCGGATGACCCGGTCGTAGGCGGCGTTGAGCGCGGTGGTGAGCTCGCGGCGGGCGTCGTCGGTGCCCTCGGTGCCCACGGCGGTGAGCAGCCCGGCGATCCGGGTGAACACCGCGGCGACGGCGCTGCGGTCGGGGTCGCTGGGCTCGGTCGCGGCCTGCACCAGGGTGGCCAGCGTCGCCCAGGCCGCCCCGGCGGCGAAGAACGCCACCTCGGCCGCCGCGGGCAGCGGCGTCACCAGCCCCGACGCCAGCGCGGTGTAGACCAGCAGTTGCAGCGCGCCCAGCGACATCGCCGAGTTGACCGCGCTGATCACCGCCGCGGCCACCGACAGCACCGCCACGACCACCACCGGCAGCACGCCGCCGCCGCTCGCGAACTGCCCGGCGACCAGGCCGACCGCGCCGAGGCCGACCGCGGCGGCGGTGCGGCGCAGCCGGTCGCGCAGCGGGCCGCCCTGCGGGGCGAGGGTGGCCGCGAGCGCCCCGGTGGTGGCGAAGACGCCGGCGCCGAGCGCCGTCCGCCCGCCGACGGCGAGGGCCACGGCCAGCGGCGCGGGCACGACGACGGCGAACCGGACGACGTCGCGCCACGGCACGGGTGGGGGAGTGGTGCGGAGCAGCTCCTCGAGCCACGCGGGTGCGCGCAGCGACCTGTCGGCCACGGTCCGGAGCCTGCCACCCGCGGCCGACGGAGGCGGGACGGCGCTCGGCTAGCGTCGGCGCCCGTGACCGCCACCCTGGGCGAGGTCGTCGCCACGCTGGAGGCCCGGTACGACCCGGCGCTCGCGGAGGGCTGGGACGCCGTCGGCCTGGTCTGCGGGGACCCCGCCGACCCGGTGGAGCGCGTGCTGGTCGCCGTCGACCCGGTGGCCACCGTCGTCGACGAGGCGCTCGAGCTCGGCGCCGGGCTGCTGGTCACCCACCACCCGCTGTTCCTGGCCCCGGTGCACGGCGTCCCCGCCGACGACCCGAAGGGGCGGCTGGTGCACCGGCTGGTCCGCGCCGGCTGCGGGCTGTTCGTCGCGCACACCAACGCCGACCGCGCCCCCGACGCCGGCGTCAACGACGCGCTGGCCGCCGTCCTCGGGTTGACCGGCACCCGCCCGCTGCAGCCGGTGGCGCCCGGCTCCCGCGCCGGGCTCGGCCGGGTGGGGGAGCTGCCGCGGCCGACCACGCTGGCCGGCTTCGCCGCGCTCGCCGCGGAGGTCCTGCCGGAGACCGCCGGCGGGGTCCGCGCGGCCGGGGACCCGGACCGGCCGGTGCGCACCGTCGCCGTCTGCGGGGGCAGCGGCGGCTCGCTGCTGCCCGAGGCGACGGCGGCCGGCGCCGACGTCCTCCTCACCAGCGACCTGCGGCACCACCCCGCGTCCGAGGCGCGGGAGGACGGGGGCCCCGCCTTGTGTGACGTGGCACACTTCGCCTCCGAGTGGCCCTGGGTCCCCGTGGTCGCCGACGTGCTGGCCACGGACCTGTCCGGCAGGGTCGAGGCGGTCGCCTCCCGGCGCCGCACCGACCCGTGGACGGTGCACCGGGGCCGGTCGGCAGGAGGGGACCCGGCCCGCACGGCCGGCTGAGACGGGGAGGGCGCCGTGGCCACCGCCGAACGACCGCCGACGGGAGGCGCGGTCCCCCGGAGGAGCGACCGCAGCCCCTGGAACTGGCTGCTGCTGGTGCCGATCGTGGTGCCGCTGATCGTGCCGTTCTACAACCGCGTCGAGCCGACCCTCTTCGGCTGGCCGTTCTTCTACTGGGTGCAGCTGCTGTTCGTCGGGCTGGGCGTGCTGACCACCGTGGTCGTCTACCGGGCCACCCGGCGCGGCCCGGAGGAGCGGGCCGCCGCCCGCGCCGCCATCGAGCGGGACAGGGAGCGCTGAGCCGTGGACGGGGTCAACGTCGTCGAGCTGACGATCGTCATCGTCCTGTTCCTGGTCGTCACGGTCATGGGGTTCGTCGCCTCGCGCTGGCGGCGGGCCGAGAACCTCATGCACCTGGACGAGTGGGGGCTGGGCGGGCGCAGCTTCGGCACCTGGATCACCTGGTTCCTGCTGGGCGGCGACCTCTACACCGCCTACACGTTCGTCGCCGTCCCCGCGCTGATGTTCGGCGCCGGCGCGGCCGGGTTCTTCGCCGTCCCGTACACGGTCGTGATCTACCCGCTGGTGTTCCTGGTCGTCATCCGGCTGTGGTCGGTCAGCCACGTGCGCGGGTTCGTGACGCCGGCGGACTTCGTGCGCGCCCGGTTCGACTCCCCGACGATGGCGCTGCTCGTGGCCCTCACCGGGATCGTCGCGACGATGCCCTACATCGCCCTCCAGCTCGTCGGCATCGAGGCGATCCTCAAGGCGATGGGCGTGGAGGGCGAGCTCCCGCTGATCGTCGCGTTCGTGATCCTGGCGCTGTACACCTACAACTCGGGGCTGCGGGCGCCGGCGCTCATCGCGTTCGTCAAGGACACCCTCATCTACCTGACGATCATCGTCGCGGTGATCGTCATCCCGGTGAAGCTCGGCGGCTGGGACGTGATCTTCGGCGCGGCCGAGGAGAAGTTCTCCGCCGGCACCGGCGCGGGCGTGCTGCTGCCGGGCACCGGGCAGTGGCAGTACGCGACGCTGGCCCTGGGGTCGGCGCTCGCGCTGTTCCTCTACCCGCACTCGATCACCGGCGTCCTCGCGGCCAGCAACCGCGACGTGCTCAAGCGCAACATGAGCGCGCTGCCGGTCTACAGCCTGGCGCTGGGCTTCATCGCGCTGCTGGGCTTCATGGCGATCGCGGCCGGGGTGACGCCGATCGGCGAGGACGGCAACACCGTCGTCCCGGTGCTGTTCCAGGAGATGTTCCCGAGCTGGTTCGCCGGCATCGCCTTCGCCGCCATCGGCATCGGCGCGCTGGTCCCGGCGGCGATCATGTCGATCGCCGCGGCGAACCTGTTCACCCGCAACATCTACAAGGAGTTCCTCAAGAAGGACGCCACGCCGAGGCAGGAGGCGCAGGTCGCCAAGGTGACCTCGCTGGTGGTGAAGGTCGGCGCGGTCGCGGCGATCCTGTTCATCGACCCGCAGTTCTCCATCGACCTGCAGCTCATCGGCGGCGTGATCATCCTGCAGACGCTGCCCGCGGTCGCCCTCGGCCTCTACACCCGCTGGCTGCACCGCGGCGCGCTCATCGCCGGGTGGGTCGCGGGCATGGCCGCGGGCCTGCTGATGCTCTACAACATCCCGCGGCTGGCGCCGGACGGCACGGTCCTCCGCGAGCACTTCGGCGGGTCGGCGTTCGCCCTGTCCAAGCTGGGCCTGGACGCCCAGTCCAGCGTCTACGCGGGCTTCCTCGCGCTGCTGGTCAACCTGGTCGTCACGGTGCTGGCGACGATGGCGCTGCGCGCGGCCAAGGTGGACGACGGCGTCGACGGGACGGCGGAGAGCGACTACACCGCCGAGCGGGAGGACCCGACCTTCCGCGATCTCCCCGACCCGCTGGAGTCCGCGCCGCCCGGCACGGCCCGCGGCACGACGGGGGAGGCGACCGGCCGCAGGTAGGTTGAGCGGGTGAAGGCCGACCACTTCGAGCAGCAGAAGCTGCTGGCCCTGGCCGACGAGGACGTCGCGCTCACCCAGCTCGCCCACCGGAAGCGCACGCTGCCGGAGGTCGCCGCGGTCGAGGCCGCCGCGGAGTCCGAACGCACCTTCGCCGAGGCCGAGGTCCGCGCGGAGACCGAGGTGCGCGACCTCGACCGCGAGCAGCGGCGGCTCGAGGCCGACGTCGACACCGTCCGGCAGCGGGCCGACCGCGACCGGTCGCGGATCGACTCCGGGGCGGCGACGCCGAAGGAGATCACCTCGCTGCAGTCGGAGCTGCAGTCGCTCGCCCGGCGGCAGTCCGACCTCGAGGACCAGGTGCTCGAGCTCATGGAGCGCCGGGAGACCGCCGACGCCGCGCTGGCCGACGCCCAGACCGGGCGTGCCGCCGCCGTCGCCGACCGGGAGCGGGCCGAGCAGCTGCGCGACGACGCCCTCGCCGACATCGCCGACTCCACCGCCCGGCACGAGGCGAAGCGCGCGGAGGTCACCGGCGGGATCTCCGCCCCGCTGCTGGCGCTGTACGACCGCATCCGCACCCAGACCGGCACCACCGGCGCGGCGGTGCTCAAGGCCCGGCAGTGCCAGGGCTGCCGGATCGAGCTGAACGGCCGGGAACTCGCCGCCGTCCGCAACGCCGACCCGCACGAGGTGGTCCGCTGCGAGAACTGCGGCCGGATCCTCGTGCGCACCGCCGAGTCGGGCCTGTGACCCGCCGTCTCGTCGTCGAGGCCGACGGCGGCTCGCGGGGCAACCCGGGCCCGGCCGGCTACGGCGCGCTGGTGCGCGACGCCGCCACCGGGCGGGTGCTCGCCGAGCGCGCGGCGTCGGTCGGCCGGGCGACGAACAACGTCGCCGAGTACGGCGGGCTGGTGGCCGGGCTGCAGGCGGCGCTGGACGTCTGCGGCGGCGGAGGCGCGAGCGCCGACGTCGAGGTGCGGATGGACTCCAAGCTCGTCGTCGAGCAGATGTCGGGGCGCTGGAAGATCAAGCACCCGGACATGCAGAAGCTCGCCGTCCAGGCCCGCGATCTCGCCCGGCAGCTGGGCAGCGTCCGCTACACCTGGGTGCCGCGCGCGCAGAACGGCGCCGCCGACGCGCTCGCCAACAGCGCGATGGACGGCCGGCCGGTGCACCGCGACCTCGCCGCCGAGCCGACCGTGGTGGAGGACGACGTCCAGCCGGCCGCCGAACCCGCGCCGCCGGTGACCACGGTGACGCACCTGCTGCGGCACGGGCGCACCGAGCACACCCCCGAGCGGCGGTACAGCGGCCGCAACGACCTGCCGCTGTCGGTCACCGGGCGCGCGGAGGCCGAGGCGGCCGCGGTGCGGGCGAAGGAGCTGGGCATCGAGGTCGTCGTCGCCTCGCCGCTGCGCCGCACGCGGGAGACCGCGGAGGTCGTGGCCGGCGCGCTGGGCCTGCCGGTGGAGCTCGACGACGACCTGGTCGAGCTCGACTTCGGCGACCTCGAGGGGCTCACCGCCACCGAGGCGCAGCAGCGGCACCCGCTGGCCGCCCGCCGCTTCGCGAGCGACGTGACGGTGGCCGCGCCGGGCGGCGAGTCGGTGGCCGACGTGTCGCGCCGCGTCGGCCGCGCCCGGGAGCGGCTGCTCGAGCGGCACGCCGGGAGGACGGTGCTCGTGGTCAGCCACGTGACCCCGATCAAGCTGCTGCTCGCCGCGGGCCTCGGCGCCGGCGACGAGGTGGTGCACCGGGTGTTCCTCGAGGCGGCGTCGCTGTCGACGGTGGCGTGGAGCTCCGACGGCCGCACCTCGGTCCGGCTGGTGAACGACACCGCCCACCTGCGCTGAGGACACTCAACCGATGAGTTGACGAACGCCCGCCGGTCTCCCCTGCAGGCGGCTCCGCCCCGGAGCCGGGAGCGAGGAGGTGCGCCATGGGCCGGGTGGTGCTGTTCGCGGCGGTGTCGCTGGACGGGTACGTCGGGCGGGACGACGACATGCCCGGGCCGCTGTTCGACTGGTACGCCAACGGCGACGTCGAGATGACCTTCAGCGACCCGGACCGGCCCTTCCGCGTGACCGCGGAGACGGCGGAGTTCCTCACCGACATGGCGACGTGGGTGGGCGTCATGGTCTGCGGGCGCCGGCTGTTCGACATCACCGACGGCTGGGGCGGCGTGCCCCCCAACGGCGAGCACGTCGTCGTGGTCACCCACCGGCCGGCCGACGACTGGCCGCACCGCGCCACCGCGCCGTTCACCTTCGCGCCCGACGTGCCGGCCGCGATCGGGCGGGCGAGGGAGCTCGCCGGCGACCGGGACGTCACGGTGAGCGCCGGGGACGTCGGCGGGCAGGCGCTGCGCGCGGGCCTGGTCGACCGGGTGGTGCTGGCGCTGGTCCCGGTGGTCCTGGGCTCGGGGCGGCCGTACTTCGGCGCCGGCGGCCCGCCGGAGATCCAGTTCGAGGACCCGGTGGTGGTGCAGGGCAGGCGGGTGACCCACCTGGTCTACGACGTGCGTCGCTGACGCCCCGGAGCGGGAAGTGGGCCGGGCGGCCCGGTGTTGCACCGGACACCCCCGCCGCCGCCCGCCGCGGCGCTCCGGGGACGATGAGCCCCCCGCACTCCGAGGAGCCCCGTGACCGCGACCATCGCGCCCGCCACCCCCACCGTCGCCGGCGACGAGCGCACCCTGTCGGCCGCCGAGTACGAGAACTGGGCGGCAGAGGTCCGCCGGCTCGCCGACGAGCGCGGTGCGGTGGTGCTCGCGCACAACTACCAGGTGCCCGAGATCCAGGACGTCGCCCACTTCACCGGCGACTCCCTCCACCTGTCGCGGGTCGCGGCGCAGACCGACGCCCGCGAGATCGTGTTCTGCGGCGTCCACTTCATGGCCGAGACGGCGAAGATCCTCTCGCCGGACAAGACGGTGCTGCTGCCCGACCACGCCGCCGGCTGCTCCCTGGCCGACTCGATCACCGCCGAGCAGCTGCGCGAGTGGAAGGCCCAGCACCCGGGCGCCGTCGTCGTCAGCTACGTCAACACCACCGCGGCGGTGAAGGCGGAGACCGACGTCTGCTGCACCTCGTCGAACGCCGCCGACGTCATCCGGTCCATCCCCGAGGACCGCGAGGTCCTGTTCTGCCCCGACCAGTTCCTCGGCGCGCACGTCAAGCGCGTGACCGGGCGGTCGAACATCCACGTGTGGGCGGGCGAGTGCCACGTGCACGCGGGCATCAGCCCGGCCGACGTCCGCGCGCAGGTGGCCGCGCACCCGGACGCCGAGATCCTCGTGCACCCCGAGTGCGGCTGCACCACCTCGGTGCTCGACCTGGTCAGCCACGGCGACCTGCCCGCCGACCGCACCCGCGTCCTGTCCACCGGCGGCATGGTCGAGGCCGCGGCGCGGACCTCGTCGGGCCAGGTGCTCGTCGCCACCGAGGTCGGCATCCTGCACCAGCTGCGGGCGCTCAACAGCGGGACGTCGTTCATCCCGATGAACAGCCGCGCGGCCTGCCGCTACATGAAGATGATCACCCCGGCCAAGCTGCTGCACACGCTGCGCACCGGCGAGGGCGCCGTCGACGTCGACCCGGAGACCGCCGCCCGCGCCCGCCGCGCCGTCGAGGCGATGATCGCCATCGGCGAGCCCGGCCGCGGCGGTGAGTGACGCTCAGATCCGCGTGAAGAGGTAGACGGACACCGCGACGCCGAAGACCACGATCAGCACCCGCAGCGGCGTCGCGGGGATGCGGCCGGCCACCCGTGCGCCGAGGAACCCGCCGACCAGGCTGGCCGGCGCCGCGACGGCGACCACCTGCCAGGCCACCGGCCCGAAGACGCCGAACACGACCAGCGTGACCGTCGCCGTCACCGCGGAGAACGCCGACTTCAGCGCGTTGGCCAGCGGCAGCCGGTGCAGTGCCGTCCCGAGCACCCCGACGAGGATGACGCCGAGCGCGCCGCCGAAGTAGCCGCCGTAGACGGTGGCGAGGAACAGCGCGAGGTACAGCCACCACGGGTCGCGGACGGCGCCGTCGTCGCGGTCGCGCAGCCGGCGGGTGAGCAGCGGCTGCACCGCGAGCAGCAGGCTGGCCAGCAGCACGAGCACGGGCACGACGACGTCGAACGCCTCGCTCGGCGTGGTCAGCAGCAGCACGCTGCCGGCGACGCCGCCCAGCGCCGAGACCGCACCGAGCCGCACCAGCCGGTCGCGCTGACCGGCGTACTCGCGGCGGAACCCGGCCATCCCGCCGAGGTAGCCCGGCCACTGCGCCACCGAGTTGGTGACGTTGGCCGCCACGGTGCCCAGGCCCAGCCCGACGAGGGTGGGGAAGAGGATCAGGGACCCGCCGCCGGCGATCGAGTTGACCGCTCCCGCGCCCAGGGCCACCGCGGCCGCGATCAGGAGGTCCGCGGCCGTCACGGGGCGCCAGCCTACGGTCGATGGGTGCGACTCCCCGCCCCGGCGACCTGGCTGGCCGCCGCCCTCGGCGGCTCCGGCGTGCTGCACCTGGTGCGGCCGCGGACGTTCGAGTGGCTGGTGCCACCCGAGCTCGGCGACGCCCGCGCCTGGGTGCTCGGCAGCGGGGTCGCCGAGGTCGGCACCGCCGCGCTGCTGGCCGCGCCGGCGAGCCGCCGGGCCGGGGGACGGGCCGCGGCCGCGCTCCTGGCGTCGTTCGTGCCGGCCCACCTGCACCACCTCCGCGTGGCGCGCGGGCGCCCGGTGGTGCTGGCCGCGGCGGCGGTCCGGCTGCTGCTGCAGGTGCCGATGACCGCCGCGGCGCTCCGGGTGGCCCGGGGGCGCTGAGCGTCAGCGGCCGCGGGCAGACTGCCCGCATGACGGAGGCGTTCCCCGAGGACTGGCAGCGCGCCCTGGTCGTCGCCGCCCACCCCGACGACGTGGAGTACGGCTGCGCGGCCGCCGTCGCGGCGTGGACGGCGGCCGGGCGCGACGTCCGGTACGTGATGGCCACCAGCGGCGAGGCCGGCATCGCCGGGCTGCCGCCGGAGGCCGCCGGGCCGCTGCGCGAGCGCGAGCAGCGGGCCGCGGCCGCGGTGGTCGGCGTGTCGGTGGTCGAGTTCCTCGGCCACCCCGACGGGCGGCTGACCGAGGGGCTGGACCTGCGGCGGGCGGTCGCGGCGGCGATCCGGCGGCACCGCCCCGACCTCGTGGTCACGCTGCACTTCGGCGACACGTGGACGCCGCCGGGCGCCCCGCTCGGCTACTGGAACAGCGCCGACCACCGGGTGCTGGGCCGGGCGGTGGTCGACGCCGTCGGCGACGCGGCCAACGAGTGGATCTTCGCCGAGCTCGCCGACCCGGAGCCCTGGCGCGGGGTGCGCTGGACCGCCGTCTCCACGCCGGTGGGGGTCACGCACACCGTCGACGTGACCGACGTCGTCGACCGGGCGGTGGCCTCGCTGGCCGAGCACCGCCGCTACCTGCAGGCGCTGTCGGCCGACCCGGTCGAGGAGCAGGCCCGGCGACAGGTCGACACGGCGACCCCGGTCGTCGACGGCCGGCGGGTGGCCGGCTTCGCGCTGTACGCCGGCTGAGGCCGGACGCGGCCCCGGGGTGCGCCCGGGGCCGCGTCCGGGCCGGTCAGGGGTTGAAGCTCACGTGGACGTGGTCCATGTGGTTGGCGGTGGGGGACCCGCGGTCCTCCATCGCCCGCCAGCCGGAGCTCCCGATCACGAAGATCCGCTGCTTCCAGATGACGTAGTCGACGCCCATGCGCGCGGCGTTGTCGAGGACGTACTGGGCGACGGCGTTCCCCTTGGCGGAGTCGGCGTAGACCATGAAGTCCGCGGCGAGCTGCTGGGTGGGGGAGTGCCCGGGACGGGTGAGCACGGTGGACACCCCGCACCGCTGCGCGACCTCGGCGACGACGGGGCGGACGTGCGCCGCCCAGGCGCTGTAGGAGGTCGAGGAGGCGGTGGGCGCGCCGCTGAGGTTCGTGGACACCGCCGCGGGGGCGGCGGGTGCGGCCGCGGGGGCGGCGGGGGCCGCTGGCGCGGGCGCCGCGGCTCCTCCCCGGTCCTGGGACCAGCCGTTCGACCCGTCCCGGCGGGGGCCGTCCCAGTCGGCCTGGGCCACCGACTGGCCGCTGAGGCCGAAGGCGACGGCGAGGGCGCCGGCCGTGAGGGTCCGGCGGATCGTGCGCTTGCTGTTCGAGGGCATGACGAGGAGAGCTCCTGACGTCGGTTCCGCGTGGCGCCGTCCGTGGCTCGGCGGTCACCCGTCGCGTGGGGGGACCTGCGGGACGGGCCGGGACGCGGCCGGGCGGCGGGCGGCTGCTGGAGGGCAGGCCGACGCGAGGCCGGTCGTTTCCGGTCCGTGGAGGCGCGGCGACCGGCGGAGGTGGGCGGGTCGCGGCGCTCGTCGCAGAGTGCGGGGCACGCCGGGGCAGGCGCCGTCGGCGCACCCCCTGGTGGATCTCCGTTCTCCTGTGGCCGCCTACCGGGTCAGCTGACGGGTTCGGGCGGGGAACTGCGCCCTACCCCCTCCCGGGTCCGGGAGGTGGGACTCACCCCGGTGGTGCGGTGGGTCCCCGGCTCACGGCCACCGCAGTGGCCGCGACTCGGCGGCACCCGGCTCGGTTCCCCCGGTGGAGGACGTGACGACCGGCCGGACGGAGCCACCGTAGGAGCGTCCGCCGGAGCCCGCAGCGCGGACTGAACAGTTCCGCTGAGGGGGTCCGTAGACTGGTCGGCACGACGGACGAGTCGGCTGGGCGGTCGCGTCGGCGGGGGAGACCCCGTCGCCGAGGAACGTCCGGGCTCCACAGGGCAGGGTGGTCGCTAACGGCGACCCGGGGTGACCCGCGGGACAGTGCCACAGAGAACAGACCGCCAGCAGTCCGCTGCTGGTGAGGGTGAAACGGTGGTGTAAGAGACCACCAGCGCACCGGGTGACCGGTGCGGCTCGGTAAACCCCACCCGGAGCAAGGTCGAGAAGGGACGGTGGCCGGGCGACCGGACACCGTCCTGCGCAGGCGTTCGAGGGCTGCCCGCCCGAGCCTGCGGGTGGACCGCTCGAGCCCGCCGGCAACGGCGGGCCTAGATGGATGACCGCCCATCGGGAGGCCGCGAGGCGCCCGAGGACAGAACCCGGCGTACAGGCCGACTCGTCCGTCGCCCGCCCTGACCTGCGGGTCTGCGGTCAGGGCGCGGCGCCGGTCCGCGCGGGGTCCGCCACTCGGCCGGGAACGGGGTCGACGGCGGCCCTCGGCCGGTCGCCGGAGCCGGGCCAGAGCCGGCTGCAGGCGACGAGCGTCCCGGCGGCGCCGGCGTGCCCGAGCCGGGCCTGGACGGTCGTCACCGACCCCCCCCGTGCCGGGTGAGCAGGCCGGCGTGGAAGGGCCGGAGGCTCTGCCGACCTCCGGGTGGAGACCGAGCCGGGCGGCAAGAGGCCGGAGCAGCGGGCTCGACGTCGTCGCGGGCGTCATGACGTCGGTCGGTCACGGCGATCGTCGGCCGAGGTCGGCTCGCCCTCTTCCCGGCTGCGGGTGCTGACGACGATCGGCTCCGGGATGATCCGGCCCGCGTCACGCGGCCCCTGCGCCCCCGGCATGGACGTCGAGCGGCCGGACGACGAGGCTGCGACCCGTCCCACGGGGCGCTGTGCCGGTCGTCGCCCCTCCTCGTACGCGGCATCCGCTCGGCGCGGTGGTCGGCCGGCCCTCGGTGTGGCCGGACCGGTCAGTTCTCCGTGCCGTGTCGGTCCGTACGCCGAACACCGACCCACGGGAGGCCATGCGATGCGGAGACTGACCTTCGCCATGAACCTGAGCCTGGACGGCTACACCGCCGCGCCCGGCGACGACCTCGGCTGGAGCGTGCCGAGCGACGAGCTGTTCCAGTGGTGGTCCGACCGGGTGGCGGCCACGGGCCTGGCGCTGTACGGGCGCAGACTGTGGGAGACGATGAGCTCCCACTGGCCGACCGCCGACCAGCAGCCCGGCGCCACACCGGCGCACATCGAGTACGCCCGCCGCTGGCGGGACATGCCGAAGGTGGTGTTCTCCTCGACGACCAGCGCGGTCGACGGGAACGCCCGCCTGGTCACCGGCGACGCCGTCACCGAGATCACCCGGCTCAAGGCCGGGGACGGCGGTCCCATGGACGTCGGTGGCGCCACCCTCGCCGCGGCGGCCATGCGGGCCGGGTTGATCGACGAGTACGCGCTCGTCACCCACCCGGTCCTGGTGGGCGGCGGCACGCCGTTCTTCACGGCCCTGGACGACCGGGTGGACCTGGACCTGGTGGAGACCCGGACGTTTCCCGGCGGCGTGCTCCTGACCAGGTACGAGACCAGGCGGTGAACACCCGGCCCCGGATCGGCAGGCCGACTCGTCCGTCGCCCCCCTCCGCCGATCCGCGCACGACCGGGTCGACGGCGTCCGGTCGTCCGGGCCCGGTCGCGGGTGGCTGCCGGTGCGTCGCCGCCAGGCGACCCCACCGACGGGACCCGACCGATGAGTCGCCGCGGCGACCGGGGTCCCTCTCGTGGAGCGGCCGGACGGGCCGCGGCGACCACCCGGGAGGACCCGTGACGCAGTACCTGCTGTCCATGCCGCACGACTCGGCCGAGGAACCGACGATGGCGACGATGGACCCCGCCGAGCTGGAGGCCGCCCTGGCGGCGGCCGGCGCCTTCCTGGAGGAGCTGGCGGCGTCCGGCACGCTGGTCTTCGCCGGTGGGCTGCACCCGCCGTCGACCGCGGTCACCGTCGACCACACCGGGGACGACCTCGCCCTCACCGACGGGCCGTACACGCAGGCGCCGGAGTACCTCGGCGGCTTCTGGGTCGTCGAGGCGCCGGACCGGGCGGCGGCCGTCTCCTGGGCGGCGAAGGCGTCCCGGGCGCTCGGCGCGCGGATCGAGGTCCGCGCCTTCCAGGAGGTACCGGCACAGCGCCCGGCGGTGTGAGGTCGCGCCGCCGTGTCCCCCGGGGCGGCTCCCGGGAGGCGGGACCGATGAGATCGCCCGCGTCCGCCGGTCCGAGCTCCCGGACCGGCGGAGACCAGGAGGACGGATGCGGAAGATCGTCGTGCACATGATGCTGTCGCTGGACGGCTACTTCGAGGGGCCGGACCACGACCTGGGCTGGCACCGCGTCGACGAGGAGCTGCACGGGCACTTCAACGAGGAGCTCGCGACCAAGAGCGCCTTCCTCGAGGGCCGGGTCACCTACGAGCTCATGGAGGCGTACTGGCCGACCGCCGACCAGGACCCGGACGCCCCGCCGACGATGCGCGAGTTCGCCGGCATATGGCGGGCGGTGCCGAAGATCGTGTTCTCCCGCACGCTGCGGGAGGTCGGCCCCAACGCCTCGCTGCGGGCAGAGGTGGACCCCGACGAGATCCGCGCACTGCAGCAGCAGCCCGGCGGCGACATGACGCTCGGCGGGGTCGACCTGGCCGCGACCTTCCGCCGGCTAGACCTGGTCGACGAGTACCGGCTCTACGTCAACCCCGTCGTCGTCGGGCGCGGTCGACGGCTCTTCGAGACCACCGACGAGCCGACCGACCTGGAGCTGGTGGAGAACCGGCGGTTCGGCAACGGTGTCGTCCTGCTGCGCTACGCCGTCCGGCGGCCGGCAGCCGGCCGACCGCACCCGGGGAGGGCATCGTGACCGCCACCTACACCTTCGACGTCTTCTGCAGCCTCGACGGCTTCGGCTCCTACGGCGAGGACGGCGACTGGGGCGGCTACTGGGGCAAGGAGGGCCCGGAGTTCCTCGACCACCGCCTCGCGCAGTACCGCGCGGAGCAGCGGCTGGTCCTCGGGGCCACCACCTTCCGGGAGTTCGTGCAGTTCCTGGACCCGGCCCAGGTCACCGACCCGCTGAACACCCGGATGCGGACCATGCCGACGACGGTCGTGTCGACGACGCTGCGGGGCCCCCTCGACTGGCCCGACGCGACCCTCGAGCACGGGGACGCCGTCGACGTCGTCGCCCGGCTCAAGGAGGAGTCCGCCGTGCCGCTGCGCTCGCACGGCAGCCTGTCGGTGAACCGGGCGCTGATGGCCGCCGGCCTGGTCGACCGCGTCCAGGTGACGGTCTTCCCGGTGATCACCGGCCGGACCGGGACGGCGCCGGTCTTCGCGGGCGCGGCCGACTTCGACCTCGAACTGCTCGGGAGCCGGACGTTCGACGGCCGCATCCAGGAGCTCGTCTACCGGCCCACCCTGCACGGCGGGGCCGCCGGCTAGGGGCGCACCACCCGGTAGTTGAGCAGCACGATCCCGGAGGGGAAGGGGTGGCACTCGATCAGCCGGAGCCTGGTGCTCCCCGTCATCGTGCCGAAGAAGGGCACGCCGTCCCCGAGGACGACGGGGACGACGGACACGCCCAGCTCGTCGACGAGCCCGAGCTGCAGGAGCTGGGTCACCAGCCGCCCGCCGCCGAAGACGCAGATGTCCCTGCCGGGGTCGATCCGGGACCGCACGGTGTCGATCAGCCGGGTCAGGTCGCCGGCGTACGCGTGCGTGTTCCGGCCGGTCGGCAGGTCGGCGTCGTGGGTGACCACCCAGGTCGGCACGCCACCGACACCGGCGGTGCCCATCTCCCGGTACGTGTTCGCGCCGACGACGTAGGCCCCGGTGCGGGCCTCGGTCTCCGCGAAGCCGTAGTCCTCACCCGGGGCCATGGCGTCGTTGAGCCACGCGAGGTCCCCGGACCTCGACTGGATGAAGCCGTCCAGGCTGGCCGCCATCCCGGCGAAGACCGTCGCCATGCCGGACGAGCGTAGGGCGCGACGGCCCGCGGTCCCAGGCGCGGATCCGCCGCGCGGCCCCTCAGCCGGCCGTGTCGGCCTCCGCGGTGTAGGACCTGCCGGGCCAGTACGCCCACTCCTCGAAGTCCTCGACCCGGCCGTCGTCGGCGAAGCGCAGCACCCACAGGTCCCGGTACTCCTGCGGCGCCGGGGCGCCGTACCGCACCTCCAGCCGCACCACCGCGTCGCGCCCCTCGACGGCGACCGGCTCCGCGGCCACCGTGAACGTCCGGCCCTCGTCCTCCCGCCAGAACGCCCGGATCGCCGCGTGGCCGACCTCCGACGGCTCGTAGGGGGAGCGCCGGTACCGCGCGTCGTCGGTGAACAGCCGGGCGACCGCGGCCACGTCCCCCTCCCGCCACGCGCGCTCGTACCCGGCCACCCACTGCATCACGCCGGCGCGGTCCACCCGGCCACGCTGTCACGTCCGCCGGGCCCGCGGGGGTTCCCGCCGCCGTGCCGGTCGCGCGACGATCGCCTGGCCCCGGACCGCCGAGGAGGGCCCCGTGACCGACACCGCCACCGCGACGAGGACCGGGTACGCGCCGGTCGGCAGGCTGCGCATGTACTACGAGGTCCACGGGCCCACGGGGGAGCCGGCGGGCGGCCCGGTCCTCCTCCTGCACGGCGCGTACATGTCGGCCGGCGACCTCGGACCGCTGGTGGGCGCCCTGGCCACCACCCGGGAGGTCGTCGTCCCGGACCTGCAGGCCCACGGCCGGACGGCGGACGTGGACCGGCCGATCACCTACGAGGGCCTGGCCGACGACGCCGCGGGCCTCCTCGCGCACCTCGGCATCGAGCGGGCCGACGTCCTGGGCTACAGCATGGGCGGCGCCGCGGCGCTGCAGGTGGCCGTCCGCCACCCGGAGGTGGTCCGCACGCTGGTGGTCGTCTCGGCGTCGCACTCCAGCAGGGGGACGCAGCCGGAACTGCTCGAGATGATCCCGACCATCACCCCGGAGGTGTTCGCCGGGTCGCCGCTGGAGGAGGCCTACCGGGCCACCGCCCCGGACCCCGGCCACTTCCCGGTCCTCGTCCAGAAGCTGAAGACGCTCGACGAGACCCCCTTCGACTGGCCGGCCGAGGACATCCGGGGGATTACCGCGCCGACCCTGGTCGTCGCCGGGGACGCCGATGCCGTCCTGGCCGAGTCCGCGGTCGAGCTCTTCCGCCTCCTCGGCGGCGGCGCGATGGGCGACCTGGCCGGTCTCTCGCGGGCGCGCCTGGCGATCCTGCCGGGGACCACCCACTTCATGCCGCCGGGCAGCGGCGTGCTCGACCGCCTGGACTGGCTGCTGCCGATGGTGCTCGCCCGGTTCGACGACCCTCCCGCTGGGACGCCCTGACCCTCCGGGAGGGGTCAGTCGTGGACGAGCACCACCTCGTACCGCGACGCGGTCGGCGGGATGCCGGTGTCGAACTTGGCGTTGACGACGGCGAGCCGTCCCTCGTGCCGGATGGCGGTCGCCGGGGTCTGGAAGAGGTCGCTGGTGACGACCTCCACGACGGACCCGGACGCCAGGTCCGGGCTCAGCCGGACCTCGCTCACCCGGTTCGTGTTCTGCACCGCCCACAGCGAGTCGCGGTGCAGCTCGATGCCGTCCACGGACGGCACGCTCACCCCGGCGACGACCGCGCTGTCGCCCGTGGCGGGGTCCACCGTGTACAGCTCGCCGTCGGTCGAGTGCGCGACGACCAGCGTGCCGCCGTGGCGCGCGGCGTCGATGCCGTTGAGGTTGACCTCGCCGGCGGTGTCGGCCGCCGGCCCGTGCAGCGGGAGCGTGCGGAACGGCCCCGGCCGCCCGGAGGCGTCGATCGGCACGTGGTACAGCACGGCACGCCGGCTGTCGGTGAACCACGCGCCCGCCGGGGTGACGACGACGTCGTTGACCAGCGTGGTGAAGGCCGCCGGGGGCGCCGGCGACGGCGGCGCGAACTGGTACTCCGCGACCGTCTCCCGGGAGTGCAGGTCGTACACGTACGCCTGGCCGGTGCCGCCGCCGGCGACGTACAGCAGGCCGTGCCGCAGGTCGGCGTCCATGCCGACCGCCCACCGGCCCTCCGGTGCGTCGATGAACAGCTCGGCGGTGCCCGCCTCGAGGTCGCCGCGGAAGACGTCGCCGGCGAACAGGTCGCCCGCGTAGAACGTGTCCCCTCCACCCGCCGCGATGCCCTCGGCCGAGGTGGCGCCCGGCAGGACGATCACCTCCGGCCAGGACGCCGCCGCGGGCGGGACGGTGGTGACGGTCAGGGCGACCACGCCGGTCACCAGCACCGCCGCTCGCAGGGAGCCGGTCGTCCTCCGCGTCGTCGGCACGGCAGCCTCCGGTGGGCGTCGTCGGTCGCACGGTCGTCCTCCGCCCGGTCCACGGTGCCCCGCCCGCGGCGGGCGGGACAGGGCCCAACGC
Source organism: Geodermatophilus sp. SYSU D00698 (assembly GCF_054050335.1). Lineage (NCBI taxonomy): Bacteria > Bacillati > Actinomycetota > Actinomycetes > Geodermatophilales > Geodermatophilaceae > Geodermatophilus > Geodermatophilus sp. SYSU D00698. The sequence goes on along the minus strand of NZ_JBJGZD010000016.1, from coordinate 49,582 downwards.
CTCCGTACGGAGGCCGCGGTCAGGTGGCGGTGGGTACGGCGGACGAGGGCGGAGGACCCGTCCCGTCCTGGTCCCGGCGTCTCACGGCTCGCCGTGTGACGGGCCCGGGCGCCTGGCCCTGGGCAGTCCCTCCACGACCAGTTCGTACGAGTTGCGCACCAGCTCGTCGACGAGGTCCCGCGTCACCGCGTCACCGGCACGGATGGTCAGCCAGTGCCGCTTGTCCATGTGGTAGCCGGGGACGAGCTCCTCGTACCGCTGCTGCAGCGCCCGGCTGTGCTCGGGCTCGCACTTCAGCGTCACGACTGGTTCGCCGGGCACCTCGGTCGCGAGCAGGAACACCTTGCCGACGACCTTGAACACCTCCCACCCGGGCCCGAACGGGTGCTCGTGCGTCACCGCCGGGAGCCGAGCGGCGGACTCCATCGCGATCTCGAGCAGCCGCACGCCGTCCATGCCGTCCGGCTCCTCCTCGACCGCCGGGTCGGACCCGGGCGGGCGTCGTCGTCCCGGGACGGCCGTCGATGACAGCCGTGCCCGAGCGTCGCACGGACCCGTGTCCTCGGCCTCGTCCGCCGTGCTCAGGCGACGGTGAGCAGCACGGCGCCGGCGGCGAACAGCGGCACGGACACGAACAGGAAGACGCCCACGCCGGTCAGGACCCCACCGGGGGAGCCGTGGTCGTCGAGGTCGGGCCGCCGGCCGTGCTCGAAGTCGTGGGCCCGGGTGAACACCGCGCCGCTGGTCAGCCCGATGAGGCCGGCCAGCACGAGCAGGACCAGCGCGAACCGCGACAGGAAGCTGCCGTCCCCGAGCAGGCTCCACACCCCTGCGACGGCCAGTGCCACGGCCGCCGCGAGCAGCACCGCGACCAGCGCCTGGCGCAGGCCCCGGAGGACGACGCCCACGGGGTGACGGTAGCCCCGCCGGGCGTGACCGGGGTCCCCCGCGACGCGGGCGTCCACCCGGGGCACGCGGGGTAGCCGGGCGGCATGGACCTGCTCGCCCTGCCCCGCACCGTCACCGCGTCCGCGCTCGCCCTCGGGACGGCGGTGCGCGGCGCGCGCGTGTTCCACCCCCGGGGACGGGCGTCCGCCGGGACCGTGGTGACCGACGGCGGCGGCACCTGGGGTGCCCGGGTCCTCGACGAGGCGGGCACGTACGACGTCGTCGTCCGCGTCTCGCGCGGGGTCGGGCTGCCGGAGCCGCTGCCCGACGTCGTCGGCCTGGCGGTCCGCCTCCCGCTGCTCGGCCGGGGCGGGGCACCGCTGGACGTCCTGGTCAACACCTCCGGGGGCCTGCCCGGCCTGCGCCACCTGTTCCTGCCGGAGCCCCTCGGCCGGACGTGCTCCTCCGTCCTGCCGTACCGGACCGGCAGCGGCCGCCTGGTGGTGCTCGGGGCGCGCGACACGGGCGCCGGCTGGGACCTGCTGGCGGCACCGCTCGCCGGCGGCTGGAGGCGGTGGGGACGGCTGACCCTCGGCGCCGCCCTGCCGGACGCGGAGTCCGAGGCGCTGCGCTTCCGGCCGACGCTCGGGGCCGACGACCTCCAGCCGGTCGCGCTGTTCCGCGCCGTCCGCGACCTCTCCTACCGCGGGAGCCAGGCCCTCCGCCCCTGACGGCCGCGGCGCCGCTCAGCCGTCGACCGGCCGGCGGTGGCTCGGGCTGTCCGGGTTCAGGAGCGAGTGCTTCCGCCCGTAGGCGAAGTAGATGACCAACCCGATGAGCAGCCAGACCCCGAAGCGGGCCCACGTCTCCCACGGCAGCTGCCAGATGAGGAACAGCGACGCGAGCACCCCGAAGGCCGGGACGACGGGCATGAGCGGCAACCGGAACGGCCGCGGGGTGTCCGGCCGGGTGTAGCGGAACAGGATGACCGCGACGCAGACCACGATGAACGCCGACAGGATGCCGATGTTCGTCAGGTCGGCGACGGCGCGGATCGGGAAGACGCCGGCGAGCACGGCCGACCCGACGCCGGCGATCCAGGTCACCCGCTGCGGCGTGCCGGTCCGGTCCACCTTCGCGAACCACGGGGGCAGCAGCCCGTCGCGGCTCATGGAGAACCAGACGCGGGTGACGCCGAGCAGGAAGGTCAGCATCACGGTCAGGATCGACAGCACGGCGAAGACGGAGATGACGCCGGCGACCACCGGCAGGCCCACGCTCTCGAAAGCCGAGGCGAAGCCGGCGGTCGGGTCGATGTCCCGGTAGTCCTGCATCCCGGTGAGCACCAGCGTCGCGGCGACGTAGAGCAGCATCGCGATGACCAGCGACAGGATGATCGCCTTCGGCATGTGCTCCTTGCCGTCGCGGGCCTCCTCGGCGGCGGTGCTCATGGCGTCGTAGCCGAAGACCGCGAAGAAGACGGTGGCCGCGCCCGTGAGCACCGGGCCGAAGCCGGACGGCAGGAAGGGGTCGTAGTTCCCCGCCTGGACGTAGAAGACGCCCAGCCCGATGATGCCGAGGATCAGCAGGATCTTGATCCCCACGGCGATCAACTCGAACCGGCCGAAGGTCTTCGTGCCGCGGCTGAGGATGAACGTGACGAGCAGGCAGATCACGACGGCGGGGACGTTGACGACGCCGCCCTCCTCGGCGGACGCGGTGAGCGACGTCGGCAGGGTGAGCCCGAGGTTGTCGAGCAGCTCGCCGAGGTAGCCGGAGATGCCGATCGCCACGACGGCGACGATGGCGATGTACTCCAGGAGCAGGTCCCAGCCGATGAACCACCCGATGAGCTCGCCGAGCGCCACGTAGCCGTAGGTGTAGGCGGAGCCGGCCCGCGGGATCATGCCGGCGAACTCGGCGTAGGACAGCGCCGCCGCCGCCGACGCCAGGCCCGCGATCAGGAAGGCGATGAGCACGGCCGGCCCGACGGCCTCGTTGTCCGCGTCGCCGGCGGCCACGAGCCCCGCGAGGGAGAAGATCCCGACGCCGATGATGCCGCCGACCCCGATCGCGGTCAGCTGCCACAGCCCCAGGCTCTTGGCGAGCGCCCCGCCGGCGTTCCGTTCCTCGACGTCGTCCATCTGCTCGACCGGCAGGCGCCGCCAGATGGAGCGCTGGTCCCGAGTGCTCATGGGCGTCCCCTCGTCGCGGGCCCCGTGTGCGGCGAGCCTGCCCGTGTCCCGGCGGGTCGGCAAAGCGAGGGCGTCGGCGAAGCGGGGCGTCGGCCCGGCGGGGCGTCGGCACGGCGGGGCCTTGTCGGCCGGGCGGCGGGGGAGCACCGTGGCGGGGAGCGACGCGGGAGGCACGATGCCGAAGCGACTGGTCGTGTGCTGCGACGGCACCTGGAACACCCCCGACCAGGTGGCCGAGGGCCGGCCGTGCCCGACGAACGTCACCAAGCTCGCCCTGGAGGTCGCCCCGGCCGGCGCCGACGGGCTGCGGCAGTGCGTCTTCTACCTGCGCGGGGTCGGCACCGCACGCGGTGAGCGGTACCGCGGCGGCGCGTTCGGCGTCGGCCTGTCCCGCGCCGTCAAGGACGCCTACCGGACGATCGTCGACAACTACGAGCCCGGTGACGAGCTGTGGTTCTTCGGGTTCAGCCGCGGCGCGTTCACCGCCCGCAGCACCGCCGGCTTCGTCCGCACCGCCGGCGTGCTGGAGCGCCGCCACGCCGGCCGGCTCGACGAGGCCTACGAGCTCTACCGGTGCCGGGAGGCCCATCCCCGCGGCACCGAGGCCGAGCTGTTCCGGCGGTCCTACTCCTACGAGCCCGACGTCCACTTCATCGGCGTCTGGGACACCGTGGGCGCGCTCGGCCTGCCGGTGCGCGGCCTGGGCTTCGTCAACCGGCGGTGGGCGTTCCACGACACGACGCTGAGCTCGAAGGTGCGCAACGCCTTCCAGGCGCTGGCCGTGGACGAGACCCGCCGCGCCTTCCGGCCCACGCTGTGGGAGCCGCACCGCGGCGACGCCCGCCCGGAGGGCCAGCGGCTGGAGCAGGTCTGGTTCTCCGGCGTGCACTGCGGTGTCGGCGGCGGCTACCGCGACACCTCGCTGTCCGACGTCGCGCTGCTGTGGATGGTCGACCGGGCCCGCGAGTGCGGCCTGGCGTTCCACCGCGACGCCTTCGCGCCGCCCCCGCCCGGCGGGGCCCCGGACGACAACCGCCCGCGTCCGGTGCCCGACCCGCTCGGCGAGCTGCGGGACTCGCGCACCGGCCTCTACCGGCTGCTGCCGCGGTACCACCGGCCGATCGGCGTCGGCCACCCGCGCACCGAGAGCCTGGCCTCGACCACCGTCCGCCGGTACCTGCAGGACGAGCGCTACCGCCCGCCCGGCGTCGCGTCGTTCCTCGCCCGTGGCGGCCCGCGCACCGAGGTCGACGCCGGCCGGCGGTCAGCCGGTGGCGGACGCCCGCTGCCACTCCCGCGGGCTCGTCCCGAAGGCCTCGCGGAACCGGCGGGCGAAGTGGCTGGGGTCGGCGAAGCCGCAGGCGCGGGCGGTCGCGGCGATCGACCGCTGCCGACCGGCGGGTGAGGCCAGCCGGGCCCGCGCGGCCTCCAGCCGCCGCGCGATGACCTCCTGCTCGAGGCTGGCGCCCGCCGCGGCGAAGGCCTTGTAGAGCTGCCGGACCGAGACGCCGTGCGCCCGGGCCACGGCGGCCGGGGTGAGGCCGGGGTCGGTGAGGTGCCGGGCGACGTACGCCCGCACGCGGGTCACCAGCGTGTCCTCCCGCACCGGCGGCCCGAGCCGGTCGTCGCCGGCCGCGGACACGACCAGCGCGCGGACCAGCTCGACCGTGGCCGCCCCCAGCGCGGCCGCCCCCGGGTCGGCCGACAGCGCCGCGGCGTCGTCGGCGATCCGCTGCAGGTGCGCGCGCACCAGCCCGTGCAGCGCGCTGGCCCGCAGCCGCGGCGCCGCCCGGCGGACGACGTCGACCGGCAGGCCGAGCCGGTCGAGGGGGACCAGCAGCGCGCGGGACCCGCCGCCGGTCGCGCAGGCGAACCCGTAGGGCGCGCTCATGTCCACCAGCATCAGGTCCCCGTCCTCGACCAGCTGCTCGTGGCCCAGCTGGTCGAACTCGCCGCGGCCGCGGTGCTGGAAGGCCAGCGCGACCAGCGGGGCGTCGTCCCGGGCGACGTGCCGCCGGGTGCGGACCATGCGGAAGCGGGTCGCGTCGGTGGCCAGCAGCACCGCCGTCCCGTACGGGAACGCCTGCACCCGCGCCTGCACCGCCGCGGGGTCCTCGCGGTGCTCCACGCGGCAGGCCGCCGACGCCTCCTGCATCGCGACGTGGAAGGCCTCGGCGCGGTCGGCGCGGGGGAGCGGGGTGGTGTCGAAGAGCAGCATCGCGCCGTCCCTGGGCCTCGGGCAGCAGACGTTCCCGTGGACGCCGAGCCTGGCAGAGCCGGGCTCCTCCCGGAACCCGCACGGATGCAGGCAGGGACCGCAGCCGTGCACGCAGGGACCGTTCGCCCGCCGGGTCCGCTGCCAGGCTCGCGCCGACCGGGCACCACCTCCGAGGGGAGCGACCGTGACCACGCCACCGGCACCCGGCACCACCGCACCGGACACCATCGTCCTGATCCACGGCTTCTGGGTGACCCCGCGCAGCTGGGAGGACTGGAAGGCGCACTACGAGCAGCGCGGCTTCCGCGTGCTCACCCCGACCTACCCCGGCTTCGAGGGCGAGGTCGAGGCGCTCAACGCCGACCCGACGCCGATCGCCGAGGTCACGCTGCCCGCGATCGTCGAGCACCTGTCCGCGCTCGTCCGTGGGCTGGACCGGCCGCCGGTCCTGATCGGCCACTCCGCCGGCGGCACGCTCGTGCAGCTGCTGCTCGACCGCGGTCTCGGCGCGGTCGGCGTGGTGCTCAACTCCGCGCCGACCGAGGGCGTGCGGGTGGTGCCGCTGTCGCAGCTGCGCTCCACCTGGACGGTGCTCAGGAACCCGGCCAACCGGCACCGCGCCGTCGGGCTGACCGAGGAGCAGTGGCACTACGCCTTCACCAACACGTTCCCCGAGGACGAGTCGCGGGCGCTCTACCGGCGGTACCACATCCCGGCGTCGGGCCGGATCCTGTGGAACTCCGTGCTGGCCAACCTCATGCCCGGCCCGCAGGACGCGCACGTCGACTACGGCAACGAGGCCCGGCCGCCGCTGCTGTTCGTCTCCGGCGGCGAGGACCACATCATGCCGCCGGCCGTGCAGCGGTCGAACGCGGCGCACTACCGCGGCGACACCGTGACCGAGGTGCGCGAGTACCCGGGCTACCCCCACCTGCTGCCCGCCTCGCCGGGCTGGGAGGCGATCGCCGACGAGGTCCTCGACTGGGCGCTGGCGCACGCGACGGGACCGCGTCCGCAGGTCGCCGGCGCGCAGTGACGTGCGGCTGACGCACGTCGGCGGCCCGACGCTGCTGGTCGAGGTCGCCGGGCGCCGGCTGCTCACCGACCCCACCTTCGACCCGCCGGGACGCGCCTACGCCTTCGGCTGGGGCACCGGGTCGACCAAGACGGCGGGACCGGCGCTGGCACCGGCCGACGTGCTGCCGGTCGACGCCGTCCTGCTCAGCCACGACCACCACGCCGACAACCTCGACGACGCCGGCCGCGCCCTGCTCGCCGAGGTGCCGGTGGTGGTCACCACCCCGTCCGGCGCCCGCCGGCTGGGGGACGGCGCCCGCGGGCTGCGGGACTGGCAGACGACGGTCCTCGAGGCGCCGGGGCTCCCGCCGCTGGAGGTCACCGCCACGCCGGCGCGGCACGGGCCGCCGCTGAGCCGCCGGCTGGTCGGCGACGTCGTCGGGTTCGCCGTGCGGGAGGCCGGCGGGGACGGCGGGGTGCTGTGGATCTCCGGGGACACCGTGGCCTTCCCCGGGCTGCGGCGGGTCGCCGAGCGGCTGCGGGTCGACGTCGCGGTGCTGCACCTGGGCGGCGTGCGCTTCCCCGTCACCGGGCCGGTCCGGTACTCGATGACCGGCCGGGAGGCCGCCGCCGTGTGCCGGGCGACCGGGGCGCGGGTCGTCGTCCCCGTGCACCACGAGGGGTGGAGCCACTTCCGGCAGGGGCGGGAGGCGGCCGAGCGCGACCTGGCCGCCGCGCCGGACGACGTCCGCCGGCGGTTCCGGTGGCTCGACCGGGGGGTGCCCACCGACGTCTGACCCGTTCCTGCTGGCCGGCGGGGGCTCCGGTGGCGATCATGGCGGGATGACGGTCACCGCGATGCCGGCACGGGCCCGCTGGGTGTGGGACGCACGCGACCGGACCCGCGCGGTCCGCGTCTCCGCCCACCCGGCGCAGGGCCTGGTCAACCTGAGCATCTGGCGCGACGACGCATGCGTCGGCACCGTCAAGCTCCGGCCCGACGAGGTGGCCGGCCTGGTGTCCGGGCTGACCGAGGGCCTCGCCGAGCTCGCGGTGACGCCGCCGGCCGCCCCGGCCACGGTCACCGACCTGGAGACGCGGCTGGCCGCCGTCGAGTCGCGGCTCGAGGCCCCGCGCCCGCCCGCCGGCCGGATGGCGCGGACCGTGCTGCGGCGCGTGCAGGACCGCCTGCTGCGCTGACCGGGCTCACGCCCGCAGCGCGGCGTCCAGCGCGGCCACGAGCCCGCTCGTCCGGTTCCCGCCCGCCGGAGCGGCCGGGTAGCGCCGGAGCACCGCGACCAGGCCGGGCGTCGCCCGCTGCCGCGCCCGCTCGATCCACGCGGCTCCCACCGCCTCGTCGCCGCCGACGGCCAGCTCCGCCGCCCGTGCCGCGGACGCCGCCGCCCCCAGGACGTGCCGCACCTGCGTCGCCCGCGCCAGCGGGTGCAGGTAGGCCGCGGCCGCCGCGGAGCCGGCCGCGCGCGCCGCCTCCCGCGCGGCCCCGGGCGGAGCCTCGGCCGCGGCCCGGTGCGCCGCCAGGGCGGTCATCCGCTGCAGCACCGTCCGGGCGGCCCCGCCGGCGAAGGCGTCCGCGGCCTCGACCGCCGCCCGCGGTCGCCCGTCGCCCGGGCGCTCGGCCTCGAACAGCGCCAGGACCTCCCGCGCGCACCCGGCCGCGTAGCGGGCCACCACGCGGAGGTCCTGCAGGCTCAGCACGACCTCCCCGGACACCCGGGCAGGGTCGCAGACGACGACCCGGGTCCGGCGCCGTCCGTACATTCGAGGGGGTGACCGTCACCCCCGGCGTCTCCGTCGTCCCCGGCACCCGCTTCGCCACCGCGCTGCCGGAGATGGCCGTGCCCTGGCAGGCCGTCGAGACGCCCGACCCTCGGACGCTGGTGCTCAACGAGCCGCTGGCCGCGGAGCTCGGCCTGGACCCGGAGGAGCTGCGCGGGCCCGCCGGCGTCGGGCTGCTCACCGGCACCGTCGTGCCCGAGGGGGCGCGGCCGGTGGCGCAGGCCTACGCCGGCCACCAGTTCGGCTACTACAACCCGCGGCTGGGGGACGGGCGGGCGCTGCTGCTGGGTGAGCTCCCCGGCGCCGACGGCCGGCCGGTCGACCTGCACCTCAAGGGCTCGGGCGCCACGCCGTTCTCCCGCGGCGGGGACGGGCTGGCCGCCGTCGGGCCGATGCTGCGCGAGTACGTCGTCAGCGAGGCGATGCACGCCCTCGGCATCCCCACCACCCGCTCGCTCGCCGTCGTCGCCACCGGGCGTCCGGTGCGCCGGGAGACCCTGCTGCCCGGCGCCGTCCTCGCCCGGGTGGCCGCCAGCCACCTGCGGGTCGGCAGCGCGCAGTACGCCCGCGCCACCGGCGACGACGACCTGCTGCGCCGGCTCGCCGACGAGGCGATCGACCGGCACCACCCGGCCTCGGCGGACGCCGGCAACCGGTACCTCGCGCTCTACGAGGCGGTCGTCGCCGCGCAGGCGGACCTGGTGGCGCGCTGGATGCTCGTCGGCTTCGTGCACGGCGTGATGAACACCGACAACGTGACGCTGTCCGGCGAGACCATCGACTACGGGCCGTGCGCCTTCATGGAGGGCTACGACCCCGACACGTGGTTCAGCTCGGTCGACGAGGGCGGGCGCTACCGCTACGGCAACCAGCCGCTCGCCGCCGAGTGGGACCTCGCCCGGCTGGCCGAGGCGCTTCTGCCGCTGTTCGCCGACGAGCAGGAGCAGGCGGTCGCGCTCGCCGTCGAGGCGCTCGGCCGGTTCCGCCCGCGCTACGAGGCGGCGCTGCTGGCCGGCTGGCGGGCCAAGCTCGGCCTGCCCGCGGGGCTCGACGACGAGGTCGCCCGGGTCCTGGTCGACGACTGGCTCGCGCTGCTGCAGGCGAACCGGGTCGACCTGACCTCCTCGGCGCGGGCGCTGTCGGCGGCCGCGCGCGGCGACGCCGAGCCGGTCCGTGAGCTGGTCCTCGACCTCGCCGGGATCGACGCCTGGCTGGAGCGCTGGCGCGCGCTGGCTCCGGACGCGGACGCCATGGACCGGGTCAACCCCGTCTACGTGCCGCGCAACCACCTCGTCGAGGAGGCGCTGGCCGCGGCCACCGCCGGCGACACGGGCCCGGTCGAGCGGCTGGTCGAGGTGGTCCGCCGGCCGTTCGACGAGCGGCCCGGGCTGGAGCGCTACGCCGCCCCCGGCCCCGGGGGACCGTTCGTCACGTTCTGCGGCACCTGACCGCCCAGGTCGGGCACCCCGGCGTCCTCCCGTCCCTTGCCCCGCCCGGCGGGGCGGGTGGATGGTGCGGCATGGCGTCCAAGAAGCGGTCCGGCCCCTCCGTCGAGGAGGCACCCAGGTCCACCGGCAAGGTCCCCACCGCGTACTACGAGGAGGAGATGGCCCGCCTCCAGGTGGAGCTGGTCAAGCAGCAGGAGTTCGTCCGCGCGCGGGGGCTGCGCGTCGTCGTCCTGTTCGAGGGCCGCGACGCGGCCGGCAAGGGCGGCGCGATCCAGCGGATCACCGAGTCGGTCAACCCGCGGGCCACCCGGGTGGTGGCGCTGCCGGCGCCGACCGAGCGCGAGCGCGGGCAGTGGTACTTCCAGCGCTACGTGGAGCACCTGCCCACCCGCGGCGAGATGGTCCTGTTCGACCGGTCCTGGTACAACCGCGCCGGCGTCGAGCGGGTCATGGGCTTCTGCACCGACGAGGAGTACGAGGAGTTCCTCCGCTCCTGCCCCGAGTTCGAGCGGATGCTCGTCCGCAGCGGGATCACCGTGCTCAAGTACTGGTTCTCCGTCAGCGACACCGAGCAGGAGAAGCGGTTCCAGGCGCGGCTGCACGACCCGACCAAGCGCTGGAAGCTCAGCCCGATGGACCTCGAGGCGCGCAACCGCTGGGTCGAGTTCTCCAAGGCCAAGGACGCGATGTTCGCCGCGACCGACATCCCCGAGGCGCCGTGGTGGGTGGTCGAGGCCGACGTCAAGAAGCGCGCCCGCCTCAACGTCATCTCGCACCTGCTCACCCAGGTGCCCTACGAGGACCTCACCCCCGAGCCGCCGGAGCTGCCGCCGCGGCCGCCGGTCGACGAGGACTACGTGCGCCCGCCGCTGGACAGCCAGCGCTTCGTGCCCGACGTCGTCCCCTGACGGTCAGGGCAGGACCGGTGACCTGCACCCGCACCCGGTGCCCGCCCCGGAACCGGCAGGCGGTGGGGAACCGCGCGACGTCGACGGCGAGGGTGCCGTCGTCGGCGACCGCGACGTCGTCGGCCGGGACGGTGCGCGGGTCGAGCCGGGGGATCCCGTCGACGACGTCGCGCCCGTCGGGCATCGACACGGGCAGGTCCCGCTCGACGGTGTACGTGCCGGCGGTGGGGCGCAGCCCGGGCGCGAGGTCCGCGGTCGGGGCACCCAGCCTCCCCAGGACGGTCATCGCCGGACGCCGCCGACCGCTCCCGTGCCCCGGAGGGCGGATCAGAGGATCCGCTCCGCGCGCTCCTTGAGCGCCCGGTTCATGGCCTCGAAGGCGGGCAGCGTGCCCCGCCGCAGCGACCGCGCCAGCAGCGGGACGAGCACACCGCGGAAGGTCTCCTCCTGGACCAGCCGGGTGCCCGGCCCCACGGGCTCGAGGCGGAAGACGTGCTCGCCGTCGAACAGCCCCGGGACGCCGAGCCTGCCGAGCCACCGCAGTTCGCGGGCCGGGGCGACCTCGAGCAGGCGCGGGCGGAAGCCCATCGCCCGTCCGCCCACCGGCTGCATCCGCAGCGACAGCCGGGCGCCGGGGGCGACGTCGCCCTCGGCCCGGACGATGAACGGGTTCCACTCGGGATAGGCGCCCAGGTCGGTGAGCTCGGCCCACACCCGCTCGGGCGGAGCGTCGATCTCGATCGCGGTGGACAACTGGGTCATCGCGCTGGGCTCCTCGGGTCGGCGTCGGCCCACCGTGGCCGACGTCGGCCGGCGCCGTCGAGGGCTCCCGCCGCGGACTCGTCGTGGCCGGGTGGTCGCGGCGCGGTCTCGCCGTGGCCGCGGGACTGCGCGGACCCGCCCCGCCGACCTACGCTCGTCGCGCCGAGGGCCGGAGGCGGCCCGGAGGGGGCGGTGACCATGATGCGGAGCCCTGACTTCCTGCCCGTGCTGAGCCGGGGACGGCACCGCACGCCCGCGCGCGGCGCGTGCTTCCTCGAGTACACGGCCCTGCTGGCCGGTGAGCCGTTCAGCGACGCCCCGGCGTGCGTCGACGCCGAGCTCGCCGCCGTCCTGCGGCACGCCAACGACGTGCTCTCCGACGCCGACCGGCCGCGCCTGGTCCCGCTGCTGGGCCGGGCGATCGGTCTGGCCGTCCCCGCGGCGGCGGCGCGGCTGCGGAGGGAGGCGGCCCGGCGGTTCGCCGCGGCCGTCGGGTCGACGTTGTCGGTGGACGAGCGGCGGTTCGTGCGCACCGCGCACGTGGACCGGCTGTTCTGGTCGCTGATGTTCGAGCCGGTGCCGGTGAGCACGTCCGCGGCCTGGGTCGACCGCCTCGTCGAGCGGCTGGACCTGCTCCACGGCTGCTACGAGTCGGTGGTCGCGGAGCTCACCGCGCGACCCGCGCCCGCGGTGGGCTGACGGCGCGCGTGACGCTGCCGCCGGCCGTCGTCCGGGTGCGCGGGGAGGCCTCCGCCGACCACGCGCCCGACTGCGCGACGCTCGCCGTGCACGTCCGCGAGGTCTCCCCGGACGGCCGGGCCGCGGCGCTGGCGCTGGCGTCGGAGGTCGCCGCCGGCCTGCGCGCGGCGCTCGCCGGGGTCGCCGGGGTGCGGGCCGTGGTCCTGTCGCGCGTGTCGGTGCACGAGCGGTTCGTCTGGGACACCGGCACCGCCGAGCCGGCCGGCTGGGAGGCGACCGTGGCCGGCACCGTGCAGGCCGACGCCGGGGCCGTCCCGGAGCTGGCCGAGGTCGTGGCCGCGGCGGGTGCCGGGATCGGCGGCGTCTCCTGGGACCTCGACGACCCGGCCACCGCGCGCCGCGCCGTCCGCAGGGCCGCCGTCGCCGCCGCCCGCGAGGCCGCCACCGACCTCGCCGACGCGGTCGGCCGCCCGCTCGGGCCGCTGCTGGAGCTGGCCGACCCGGGGCTGTCCTCCGCGGCGCCCGGCGCTCCCGAGACGATGGCGGTCACGGCCCGCGGCGGCGGTCCCGCGCTGGAGCTGGACCCGCAGGACGTCGTCGTCCGCGCCGTCGTCGAGGCGACCTTCGCCCTGGGGGAGTGACCGGGGTAGCGACGACACGCCCCTCACGGAACCGGGCCGTGTCGGTACCCCGAGTTACGTTCCGCCGCATGACGGGGGTACTCAGCTCGCCGGTCCTGCCCGCGGACGTCGCGCGCCGCTACCCGTACGGCTACGCGCTGGTCGACGTCGAGACCTCGGGGTTGCACGCGGCGAGTGACCGGGTCCTCCAGGTCGCCGTCGCACAGATGGCGGCCGACGGTTCGGTCGAGTCCACGTGGTCCACGCTGCTCGATCCCGGCTGCGACCCCGGTCCGACGCACGTCCACGGATTGACCCGGGCGAAGCTGCACGGCTCCCCGCAGTTCGTCGACGTTGTGGACGACGTCCACCGGTTGGTCGAGGGGCGGATCGTCGTCGCGCACAACGCCGCCTTCGACCACCGGTTCCTCTCCGCGGAGTCGGCCCGGGCCGGGCGGCGGCTGCCGGTCGAGGAGCGGCTGTGCACCCTGGCCCTGACCCGGCGGCTCGACCTCCCCGTGGTCGACTTCAAGCTGGCGTCGGTCGCCGGCTACTGGGGCGTCCGTCCCCGGCGCGCCCACGACGCGGTCGACGACGTCCGGGTGCTGACCGAGGTGCTCCGCCACTCGCTCGTCGCCGCCGCACGGCACGACGTCGACCTCCCGGTCACCGCCTGCGTCGACGATGGCGTCGAGCCCCGGCCGGTCAAGGCGCCCCGGACGCCCTGTCCGTGGCGGGCACCCCGTGCCTGGTCACCGGGCACCCCGCTCGTGCAGGGCATGAAGGTGGTGGTCACCGGGGCGACCAGCACGCCGCGGGAGCTCCTCGTGCGCCGCTGTACCGCTGCCGGGCTGGACGTCATGAACACCGTCAGCGGGCGCACCCACGTCCTCGTCTGCAACCGGGCCGACGAGCAGACCGGGAAGGCGGCCCGCGCCCGGCAGCACGGCACGCCGGTGGTCACCGAGGCCGAGTTCCTGCGACTGCTCGCGGCGGTCGAGCCCGGGGTGCCCAAGCAGGTGGAGACGGTCGCCGTCGCACCGCCCGTGGCCCCGGCCCCACGCGCTCCCGAGGCGGCCGGGCCGCTGGTGGGGCGCCGCGTCCTGGTCCTCGGTGGGCAGCACGAGGACGCGATGTCCGTGCGGGCGCGTCTGCTCGCCGCGGGGGCGAGCGTGGCGGTCAACCTCACGGGCTCGGTCACCGACGTCGTCCTGCTCGGCAGCCCGAGCACGGACCCGCGGGCGGTCAAGGCCCGGGCGCTCGGGGTGTCCCTCCTCGACGCGGAGTCCCTCGCTCCCGTCGGATGGCCGGGGACGGGCCCGGAGGACGGTGCCCAGGCGCCCGCCCCTGCCGAGGCTCCGGCCGACCGGGTGGAGGCGACGCCGGCGCGGGTGCTCGTCCGCGGTGAGGTCATGGACCTGCCGGCCGGCTCCGACTGGCTGGCGGAGGTGCGGTGGGCGGTCCCCGGGCGGCACGCCGCCGTCCGGTTCGACGTGGACGTCGTCGCCCTCGTCGTGGACGCCGACGAGCAGGTCGCCGTGGACGAGGACCTCGTCTTCTTCAACGCGCCGGCGCACCCCTCCGGGGCGGTCACGCTGACCTTCGGGACGCCGGGGGAGGCGCTGTGCGCCCTCCGTCCCGGCGCACTCCCGGCGCCGCAGCGGCGCGTCCTGCTGGCTGCCGCCATCGACGGCGAGGCGACCTTCGGCGACGTGGGCGCCGTGGAACTGGTCCTCCGCGACGGTGAGGGAGCGCCGATCGCCCGCGCCACCCTCGACGCGGCGACCACCGAGCGCAGCCTGGTGCTGGCCACCCTCTACCTGCGCAACGGCTCGTGGCGCTGGCGTGCGGTGGGCCAGGGGTACGACGACGACCTCGCGGCGCTCGCCGTCCGCCACGGCGTGGACGTCGAGGACGGGGACTGACGCCCGGCCGCACCCGTGCCATGATCGGCCGGTCGGCGCCGGACCCCGCCCGGGGACACCCGCCGGCCCCGACCCGCGAGACGGTCCGTCCCCGTGGCGCCGGCCCGGCGGTCCCCGCCGGCTCCCCGCTGCGGGGCGTCCCGTCCGCGCGAGGACCGACATGACCACGCAGCTCTCCCGCCCGCCGTCGCCCTGGCCGGGCTCGCGCCACGAGACCGAGCACCGCTGGGACCTCGACGACGTCGTCTCCCTGGCCGACGCCGCCGCCCGGGTCCGCGCACTGGCCGCCGAGCTCCGCGCCGCGCACGTCGCCGGCTGGACGCTGACCGAGCCCATGCGCGACGGCCACCTGCTCGCGAGCCGCCCTTCCCGGCGGCAGCGCGCCCACTCGTCCCCGGCGCCGGTGCCGCCGCCGGCGCCCGGCGTCGCCCCCGCCCTGCGCTGGCGGGTCCGGGTGGTCGACGAGCCGCCCGTCCCCGGCGACGAGGTGCTGTCCCTCGCCGCCGTCCCCGGCAGCCCCGTCGTCGCCCACAGCGGGGGAGGAGCGGCGCAGGTCGGCGGGCCGGACCTGCCGTCCGAGGTGCTCACCGAGCTCACCCGCCAGGTGCCGGCGGCGGAGTTCGGCTCCCGGAGGTGGGCGGTCGTCGCGGCCCGGGTCGGTCCCGGCCGTGACCTGGTCGCCGAGGGCAGCGCCCTGCGGGTGCACGCCGTGGCCGGCGGCGTCCTCGTCCGGACGGTCGAGTCGCTGACCTTCCGGCACGCGGCCGACCGCGCCGCTTCGCTGCCCGACGCGGCGGCCGCCTACGAGCGGCTGGCGAAGGCGGCGGAGGCGATGGCCGCGGCGGGTGGGCGGCTGACCGAGACCGACGACGGCCTGCTGCACGTCCGGTACGGCCGCTGACGTGGGCACGCGCCAGGGCAGCCGGGCACCTCGGCAGGGAGTCGGCGGCTACGGCGGCTGCGGCGCTGCGGTGCGGTGGGGACGGGCGTCGGCTCGGCGTAGGTGCACGAGCCGACGCCCGCCGGCTCGGTCAGAACGGTGGCGGCTCGTCGTCCGGGTCGGCCGGTGACGGTGGGCCGGGATCGGCCGGTGGCGGGTCGGGTTCGGCCGGTGGCGGGTGCAGGCCCGGTGGCCGGGTCGTCCGCGTGACTCCTGACGGTGTCGTCACCGTCAGCACGCCGTCGGCGGTCATCTCGAACCGCCAGCCCGTCGCGAGGGTCTTCAGGCGGTGGTGGCTGCGGCACAGGCAGCACAGGTTGGCGCAGTCGGTGGCGCCGCCGGCGGCGTGGGGGACGACGTGGTCGGTGTCGGCCCAGCCGACGCGCTGGCCGCAGGTGGGGAAGCGGCAGCTGCGGTCGCGGGTGTGCACGAACGCCTGCTGCTGGGCCGAGGGCTCGTAGTTGTCCGTCTCGGCCGGGCGGTCGAGCACCGCGCACTCGCAGTCGGCGTCGGCCGGGTGGTCGGCGCAGCCGGTGCGGACCAGCCGGCGCAACCGGTCGAGGGTGGTCGTCGCCCGCAGCGTGCCGTCGTCGTCGACCAGCGCCAGCGTCACCGATCCGCCCTCCGGTGCCCGGACGCCGAGGGCCTCCAGTTGCTGCAGGAGCTCCCGGAGGTGGGCGGCGGTGATCGGCAGCCCGTTGACCTGGCCGGCCTCGCCGCCGCGGCCGGCCAGCGCGGCGAGGGTGGCGATGACCTGCAGATGGGCGCTCACCGGCGGGCGGCTGGTCTCCCCCGGGCGCTGCAGCAGATCGGCGAGGACCAGGGTGCGCAACTGCCCGATCGGCCGCTGGTCCCCGTCGGCCTTCAGCATCCGGGCGAGTGCGTCCACGACCGCGAAGCTGGTCGCGGCGAGGTCGGCGGGCAGGTCGGCGGCGAGGGTGGCCATGCCGTCGAACGGGCAGTCGTACAGCCGCACGTCGGCGTGCCGCTGCGCGGTCGCCCTCCGCTGATCGATCGCCTCGGCGTCGGCCTCCAGCAGCAGCGCCAGCGCGCGGTCCTTGAGCGTGCGCACCGTCAGTTGCGTCGCGCTCGGCAGCAGCCGGGCCTCGATCGTCCGGGCGGTCGCCGCGCTCGTGTGCTCCAGCACGTCGACCAGCGCCGTGGCACGGGCCTCGTCGAGCGCGCCGGCGGCCAGCGCCGCCCAGGTGGCGGGCAGGTGGGAGCGGTACGTCCAGGCGCGGTGGGCGAGGTGGGAGGCGGTGCCCCGGCCGACGTGGAGCACCACCGCCAGCTCGGCGGTGAAGAACTCCGCCACCCCGGGCAGCTCGACATCCGGCGCCCACGACCCGCGGCGGGCGCCCGGGGTGCCGGGCGCGGGATCGGCGTCGGCCGGTGTGTCGTCGGCCAGGCCCAGGACCAGCTCGGCCTCGTAGGCGGCGGTCATCGCCTTGAGCGCGGCCATCCGCTGCAGCTCGGCGGCCTTCTGCTCCCGCGACAGCAGCGCCACCGGCAGCCGGGGGATCGACACCGGCTGCTCCAGCAGCCAGCCGGCGAGCGCGCGCTCCACCGGCGAGACGTACTCCGCGACCTCCTCCACACCCCGCACGCTACGGCCGGGGTACGACAGTTCCCGCAGGTCAGCGGCGGGTTCTCACAACCGGACGGGGTCCACCTCGACGTCGACCGCGACGACGTCGCCGTCGTCCTTGTCCCGCCGGATCCGCGCGGGCACGGGGAGCAGCCAGCCCGCCGCGCGGTCGCGCCAGACGCTGGTCGACCACGTGCGCCCGTCGACGGTCGCGGTCACCGGCACCCGCCCGAAGGGACCGGCGGTCTCCGGCGCGTGCTCCGGCGGCACGGGCGCGAACACCCAGCCGCCGGCACCGGGCCACCGCACGAGCGTCGCGTCGAAGGTCACGCGCGCAGCCTGCCCGACGGTGACGACGATCCGGTCGCCTCGGTCCGTGAGGAACAGTCCCGGTGACGGCGAGCGGCACGCAGACGAGCACGGAGCGCCTGCGACAGTCCCGGGACGACGTGCACGGACCCGACCGTGCCGGTGGTCAGGCAGCCAGCGCGCTGAGCACGTCCCGCGCGCGGGTCCACAGCAGCGCGCCGCCCTCGTCGTCGAGCACGGTGTGCCGGGCGCCGGGGATCCGGGCGGTCAGGCCGCGGCCGAGGTCGGGGGAGTGGACGGTGCTGGTGTCGTGCGCGCCGTACCAGAGGTGCACCGGCACGGTCAGGTCCTCGGGGCGGACCGGCCAGTGCCCCAGTGCGGTCACCAGGTCGCGCGCGTAACCGGCGGCACCCTGGCGGAACCCGTCGTCGAGCGCGGCACGGACGGCGCCGCCGAGGTCGGTGCCTTCGTAGCGGGTGCGGTCGACCGGTGCGGCGGTGGTGAGGACGACGTCCCACAGCCAGTCCGCCGTCGCGACCCGGGCGATCTCCCGCTCGAAGCCGGCCGGGTCGGCGTCGGCGGCGTCGAGCATGCCCGCCACCTCGGGCACCAGCAGGCGTCGCTGCGCGCGCAGGTCGTCCTGCCCGGCCACGAGCGCGAGCGCGTCCAGCAGGCCGGCGTCTGCCAGCGCGACGGCGAACGGGGCGCCCTGCGAGAAGCCGACCCCGAGGACGCGCTGCAGGCCCAGCGCGGCGACCAGGTGCCCGACGTCGTCCGCCCAGGACGCGTACGTCTTCGCGGGGTCCGGGGAGGACCGCCCCAGGCCGGGGCGGTCGAGCGCGAGCAGCCGCAGGCCCAGGCCGGACAGTTCACCGGTACCGAAGCCGAGGACGCCGCTCATCCCGGCCCCCGGGCAGAACAGCACCGGCCGCCCGTCCGCCGGCCCCCACTCGGACCAGGCGAGCTCGCGCCCGTCGGGCAGGCGGAGGGCGCACGGCGTCCCGGGCTCCATGCGTCCTCCTCGTGCGGTCCCGGGCCGACCCGTTCGCCGGCCGCCGAGATCCTGCCACCGTGACGGGGCCCGGGATCTCACCCGAAGGGGGCGCATTTCGCTCACCGGCCTGCACGTCGCGTCGTGCCATCGTGACCGCCGTGTCCGCCACCGCTGCCGCCACCGGGGTCGTCGCGCTCCTCGGTCTGGCCGCGGGCGTGGCGGTCGACCGGGCTGCGGCGAGCTTCCCGTGGCCGGCCGCCGGGCGGCGGACCCGGAGCCGGAACACCCGGGTGCCCGCGGGCGCACCGGCGATCCCGTCCCGGGACCGGCACGTGGAGGAGCGGCCGGCGGCGCGGCCGGCCCTGGTCCTCCTGACCGCCACGCTGTGTGCGCTGACCGCGTGGCGGTTCGGCGTCTCCGCCGAGCTGCCCGCCTACCTCCTGCTGGCCGTCGTCGGGGTGCTGCTGGCCGCGATCGACCGGCGGCACTCGCTGCTGCCCAACCGGGTCGTGCTGCCCACCCTGGTCGCGGGCGGCGTCCTGCTCGCCGGCGCCGCGGCGGTCGCGGGGGAGTGGCCGGCGCTGCTGCGTGCGGTGCTCGCGGCCGCGGCGGTGTTCGGCGTGCTGCTGGCCATGGCGCTGGTCTCACCGCGCGGCATGGGGATGGGGGACGTGAAGCTGGGCGCCGTCCTCGGCTTGTACCTCGGCTGGCTGGGCTGGCCGCACGTCGTGCTCGGCCTGTTCACCGGGTTCGCCGTCCAGGCGGTGCTGGCCCTGGTGCTGATGGCGGTCCGTCGCGTGGGACTGCGCACGGAGCTGCCCTTCGGCCCGGCGCTGCTGCTGGGCACCGGACTGGTGGTCCTGGCCCCGCTCGTTCCCTGACGAAACCCGAACACTCACAGTGACCGCCCGGCTGCGGAGCGCACCGGGAGGATGAACCCTGTCCGTGGACGGGGTGAAGGACCCTCAAGTCTCCGCACCTCCTGCTCGACGGTGTCCCCAGCGCCGTGGCTGGCCGGGTCGACCGATCCGGACCGGCGGCCCACCCCCACAGGAGAGAACCGTGCTGAACCCGCTCGCCACCCTCGTCACCCTCGTCTCCCTCGCCAAGGACCGCGTCGAGCGGGAGGAGAAGGGGGCCACCGCCGTCGAGTACGGCCTGCTCGTCGGCCTGATCGCCGTCGCGATCATCGCGACCCTGGTCCTGCTCGGCCCCGAGCTCAAGGACCTCTTCGACAAGGTGCTGACCGGCCTCGAGGGCGCCAACGCCGCCGGCGGGGCCAGCTGACCCAGCCAGACCCCACTCCGGGCGTCGTGGCGACGACGAGTCGCCACGACGCCCGGCCGCAGCGTCCAGGGAGGGAGGCTGACATGAGGAAGCGGTTGCACCGCGAGCGCGGCGCCAGCGTCGTCGAGTTCGCGCTGATCGTGCCCCTGCTGATGATCCTGGTCCTCGGCATCGTCGAGTTCGGCCACGCCTTCCAGGTCCAGGGGACCCTGTCCGCGGCGGCCCGCGAGGGCGCCCGGGTCATGGCGCTGCAGAGCAACCCGGCCGCCGCCCGCGCCGCTGTCCGCGACGCCGCCCCCACCCTCGACCCGGCGATCACCGACGCCCAGATCGCCATCACGCCCGCCGCGTGCCCGATGACCGCCACGACGACGGCCAACGTGCGGGTGACCATCAGCTACCCGATGCCCTTCCTGACCGGCTTCTTCGGCGTCGACGTCGACCTGACCGGGACGGGGGTCATGCGGTGCAACGGTTGACCCGCCCCCTGCAGGCCCGCGTCCGGCGCCGGCTGGCCGGCGAGCGCGGCGCGGTGGCCGTACTGCTGTCCGTCCTGCTCGTCCCGCTGCTCGGCTTCACCGCGATCGCCGTCGACGTCGGCGCCCTCTACGCCGACAAGGCCCGCCTCCAGGTCGCCGCCGACGCCGCCGCCCTCGCCGTGGCCCGCGACTGCGCCCGCGGCGCCTGCGGCGACATGCAGGCCACCGCCCAGGAGCTGGTCGACGCCAACGACGAGGCCGCCGCCGGCGCCGGCGCGGCCACCGCGGCCCCGCCGGTGCTGCAGAGCGGGCCCACCCGCGTGACGGTCACCGGCAGCGCCCCCCGCGAGCACTGGTTCGCCCCGGTGATCGGCCACGACGCGAGTTCCGTCTCGGCGACGGCGACCGTCACCTGGGGCGCGCCCAGCGGCGGGACGGCGATGCTGCCGCTGATCTTCTCCTGGTGCGAGTGGCGGGCCCAGACCGGCGGCGGCATGCCCTCGGGCACCACGGAACGCACCATCGTGCTGCCCAAGAAGTCCGACACCGGCTGCACCGGCCCCTCGCGCATGTTCGTGCCCGGCGGCTTCGGCTGGCTGGAGTCCGACGGCGGCAACACCTGCAAGGCCACCACGCGGATGGGCAACCGCTTCGACTCCGAGCCGGGCAACAACCCCTCGCAGGGCTGCTCGGTCGGCGACGTCGCGGCCCTGGTCGGCCGGACCGTGCTGCTCCCCATCTTCGACGAGGCCGGCGGCACCGGCAGCGGCGCCTGGTACGAGGTCTACGGCTACGCCGCCTTCACGATCACCGGCTACCACTTCGGCGGGCTCTTCGACTCCGGTGAGCCCTGCAAGGGCGAGGAGCGCTGCATCCGCGGCTACTTCACCCGCTTCGTCGACGCCTCCGGCGCCTTCGACACCAGCACCGACGCCCCGGACCTGGGCGCGTCCGTCCTCCGACTGATCCGATAGGGGCCCTTCCGTGAGACGCCGACTGCTCGCCGCCGTCGCGGCGCTGGTCCTCGTGGCCGCCGGCACCGTGGTGCTGCTGGCCTACGTGCGCGGCGCCGACGCCCGCGCCCTCGCAGGGGTGCGCACGGTCGAGGTGCTCGTGGTCGACCAGCCGATCCCCGAGGGCACCCCGGCCGACGAGGTCGCCGACCTGGTCCGCACCGAGGTGCTGCCCGCCAAGGCGGCGGTCGAGGGGCGGGTGACCGACCTCGACCAGCTCGCCGGCCGGGTCGCCACCGCGGACCTCGAGCCCGGCGAGCAGCTGCTGGCCGGCCGGTTCGCCGCGCCCGGCGACCTGCAGGCGCCCGGCACCGTGCCGGTGCCCGAGGGGCTGTCGGAGGTGAGCGTGGTCCTCGAGCCGCAGCGCGCGGTCGGGGGCCGGCTGGCCGCCGGCGATGAGATCGGCGTCTACATCTCGATGGAGCTGCAGGGCAACATCGACGCCGACCCCGAGGACGAGCAGATCGGCACCACGCACGCCACCCTGCACGGCGTCCTCGTCACCCAGGTCCAGGGCGCGCCCGCGCCCGCCGGCACCGAGGGCGGGCAGGTGGAGACCGCCTCGGCCACCAGCGTCGCCCCGACGGGGAACGTGATGGTCACGATGGCCCTGCCGGCCCGCGACGCCGAGCGGGTGGTCTTCGGCATGGAGCACGCGACCGTCTGGCTGGCCCTCGAGCGCGAGGGCACCGACACCTCCGGCACCCGCGTGGTCACCCAGGGCAACGTCTACGGCGACCTGCTCGCCGCCCTCGGCGCCGTGGCCGCGGAGTCGGCCGAATGAGCCGCGTCGTCCTCGCCGGCGCCGGCGACGACCTGCGGGAGGCGGTCGCGGTCGCCGTGGACGGCGACGTCCAGGTGCTGCCCCCCGGCCGGCTGCCCGGCGACCCGGCGCGGCTGTTCGAGCTGCTGACCGACAACGAGCTGCCCGACGTCCTGCTCGTCGGCCCGCTGGCGCCCCTGCACGAGGTGCTCACCCTGGCCGGGCGGCTGGACGTGCAGTGCCCCGGCATCAGCGTCGTGCTGGTCGCCGAGCCCACACCGGAGTTGTGGCAGGCGGCGATGCGGGCCGGCATCCGCGACCTGCTGCCACCGCGTGCCGAGCCCGCCGACGTCGCCGCGGCCGTGGAGCGCGCCGGCGCGGCCGCCGCCGACCGGCGCCGGGTGCTGCGGCCGCTGGACGAGACCGCCCGCTTCACCGGCCGCGTCGTCACCGTGGCCTCCCCGAAGGGCGGCGTGGGCAAGACGACGGTGGCGACCAACCTCGCCGTCGGCCTGGCCGCCACGGCCCCGCAGGGGACCGTGCTGGTCGACCTCGACGTGCAGTTCGGCGACGTGGCCTCCGCGCTCGGCCTGGTGCCCGAGTACACGCTGCCCGACGCCGTCCACGGCCCGGCCAGCCAGGACACGATGGTCCTCAAGACCTTCCTCACCCAGCACCCCAGCGGGCTGTTCGCCGTCTGCGGGTCGGAGTCGCCGGCCGCCGGGGACACGGTCACCGCCGAGGACGTCACCCGGCTGCTCACCGCCCTGTCCCGGGAGTTCCGCTACGTCGTCGTCGACACCGCACCGGGACTCTCGGAGCACACGCTGGCCGCCATCGACGGCGCCACCGACGTGGTCCTGCTCAGCAGCATGGACGTGCCCGGCGTCCGCGGCCTGCGCAAGGAGGTGCAGGTGCTGGGCGAGCTCGGCATGATCCCGGCCGGCCGGCACGTGGTCATGAACATGGCCGACCCGAAGAGCGGGCTGTCGCAGCGCGACGTCGAGTCCGCGATCGGGACGGGGGTCGACGTCGTCGTCCCGCGGTCGCCCGCGGTCCCGGCGTCGACCAACCAGGGCGTGCCGATCCTCGCCGGCAACGGCAAGGACCCGGCGGCCAAGGAGCTGCGCCGGCTGGTCTCCCGGTTCGCCGCCACCCCGCTGGTCAAGCCCGGCCGCTACCGCGCCAAGCACCGGGCGGCGTCGTGACCTCCGCCTCGATGCACCGGGCGGCGTCGTGACCTCCACCTCGATGCACCGGGCGGCGTCGTGAACCTCGCCTCCCGCCTCGCCGCCGCCAAGGGCCGGCCGGCCGAGCCGGCGGCTCCTCCCGCGTCGGTGCAGGCACCGGCGCCGGCGGTCGTCCCCGCGCCCCGGCCCGTGTCCGCGGCCGCCCCGGCGCCCCCGACCGACGCCCTCACCCGGCTCAAGGACCGCGTCGCCAAGGCGCTGTTCGAGCGCATGGGGTCGCGGATGAACGACCCGTCGCTGTCGGAGGAGGCGCTGCGCGGCATCGTCCTCGGCGAGCTGGACACCGTCGTCGACGAGGAGAAGGTGCCGCTCTCGCCGGACGAGCGGGCCCGGCTGACCGCGGAGCTGGCCGACGACGTGCTCGGGTTCGGACCGCTGCAGAAGCTGCTCGACGACCCGACGGTCACCGAGATCATGTGCAACGGCCCCGAGATGGTCTACGTCGAGCAGAGCGGCAAGCTGGTGCGCAGCGCGGCCCGGTTCACCTCCGAGGAGCACCTGCGCCGGGTGATCGACCGGATCGTCTCCCGGGTGGGACGCCGGATCGACGAGTCCTCGCCGATGGTCGACGCGCGCCTCGCCGACGGCTCCCGCGTCAACGCGATCATCCCGCCGCTGGCCTTCTCCGGCTCGACGCTGACCATCCGCAAGTTCTCGAAGGACCCGTTCGGCGTCGACGACCTCATCGGCTTCGGCACGCTCAGCCCCGAGATGGCCGAGCTGCTGCACGCCTGCGTCGAGGCCCGGCTCAACATCATCGTCTCGGGCGGTACCGGGACCGGGAAGACGACGCTGCTCAACGTGCTGTCGTCGTTCATCCCGGAGGGCGAGCGGATCGTCACCATCGAGGACGCCGTCGAGCTGCAGCTGCAGCAGGAGCACGTCGTCCGCCTGGAGTCGCGCCCGCCCAACATCGAGGGCAGGGGTGCGATCACCATCCGCGACCTGGTCCGCAACAGCCTGCGGATGCGCCCCGACCGCATCGTGGTCGGGGAGTGCCGCGGCGGGGAGTCGCTGGACATGCTGCAGGCGATGAACACCGGCCACGACGGCTCGCTGTCGACGGTGCACGCCAACTCGCCCCGCGACGCCATCGCCCGGCTGGAGACGCTGGTGCTCATGGCCGGCATGGACCTGCCGCTGCGGGCCATCCGGGAGCAGATCGCCTCGGCAGTGGACGTCGTCGTCCAGCTGACCCGCCTCCGCGACGGCACCCGCCGGGTCACCCACGTGACCGAGGTGCAGGGCATGGAGGGGGAGACGGTGACCCTGCAGGACGCGTTCCTGTTCGACTACTCGGCCGGCGTCGACCCCTCGGGCCGCTTCCTCGGGAAGCCGGTGGCGACCGGCGTGCGGCCGCGGTTCACCGACCGCTTCGAGGAACTCGGCATCCGGGTCTCCCCGGCGGTGTTCGGGACGCCCGAGCCGGTGCACGCGCGGCGGTGGGCCTGATGTCCCCGGCGCTGCTGCTGCTCGGTCTGCTGCTGGTGACCGGCGGGCTGGCCGTCCTGGCGCTCGGCGCGGTGCCCGCGGGCCCGCGCCGGGTGCCGCTGGCCCGGCTGGACCCCACGGTCGCACCGCCGCCGACGCTGCTGACCAGGGTGGCCGCGCAGGCGCAGGGCGGCGTCGAGCAGGTGCTGGCGAGGCGGGGTGGCGTCGGGGCCGTCGCCTCCGCGCTCGAGCGGGCCGGCATCGCGATGGGGCCGGCCGAGGTGGTGCTGCTCACCGGCCTGGCCACGCTCGTCGCCGGTGCGCTCGGGTGGCTGCTCGGCGGCGTGCTCGCCGGGCTGCTGCTCGCCCTGCTCGTCCCGCTGGGCGCGCGGGTGGTGGTCCGGCTGCGGACCGGTCGGCGGCAGGCCCGGTTCGCCGACCAGCTCGACGACGCGCTGCAGCTGATGGCCAGCAGCCTGCGCGCCGGGCACAGCCTGCTGCGCGCGGTGGACGCGGTGGCCGACCAGGCGCCGGCCCCGATCGGGGAGGAGTTCGCCCGGATCGTCAACGAGACCCGGGTGGGCCGGGACCTCGGCGCCGCGCTGGACGAGGTGGCCGCGCGGGTGGACAGCGACGACTTCCGCTGGACCGCCCAGGCCATCGCCATCCACCGGGAGGTCGGCGGCAACCTGGCCGAGGTGCTCGACACCGTCGGCCACACGATCCGCGAGCGCAACGCGATCCGCCGCCAGGTGAAGGCGCTGTCGGCCGAGGGCCGGCTGTCGGCCTGGGTCCTCATGGCCCTGCCGGTCGGCATCGTCGCCTTCCTCGCGGTCACCAACCCGGCCTACCTCTCCGCGTTCACCGGGTCCCTGGCCGGCTGGGTCATGGTCGCCGTGTCGGCGGTCCTGCTGGTCGTCGGCGGGCTGTGGCTCAAGAAGACCGTGGCGATCCGGTTCTGATGAGCACCGTCCCCCCTCCCGTCCTCGCCGCGGTGCTCGCCGTGGCAGCCGGCGTCCCCCTGCTCGGCTGGGCGCTGTTCGCCCGCCCGCAGGACGCCGCCGCCCGGTCCCGGGCCAACCTCGCCCGCGGGCTCGACGTGCCGGGTGCCGGCCCGCGGGCCGCCGTCCGGGCCCGCCCGGGCCTCCTGGCCCGCCTGGTCTCCGCGCTGACGCCGGCGGGCACCGTCGTCCGGCTGGACCGGATGGCCGGCGCCGCCGGGCGGCCGGCGGCCTGGCCCGTCCCCCGGCTGGTCGCCGCCAAGCTGGTCCTGGCCGCCATCGCGGCGGCCCTCGGGCTGCTCCTCGTGAGCGGCCGCCCGGGGGGCCTCACCCTGCTCGTGGCCGTCGGCACGACGGTCGTCGCCTACTTCGTCCCGGAACTGCTCCTCCACAGCCGGGGCCAGGAACGCCAGCAGGCCATCGGGCTGGAGCTGGCCGACACCCTCGACCAGATGACGATCGCCGTGGAGGCCGGTCTCGGGTTCGAGGCCGCCATGGCGCGGGCCGGGCGGAACGGGCGCGGGCCGCTGGCCGAGGAGCTGGTGCGCACGCTGCAGGACATCGGCGTGGGGCAGCCCCGCCGCGAGGCCTACCTCGCGCTGGCCGACCGCACCGGGGTGGAGGACCTGCGGCGGTTCATCCGGGCCGTCGTGCAGGCCGACGTCTACGGCGTCTCGATCGCCGACGTGCTGCGCACCCAGGCGCAGGAGATGCGGCTCAAGCGCCGGCAGCGGGCCGAGGAGAAGGCCATGCAGATCCCGGTCAAGGTCCTCTTCCCGCTGATGCTGTGCATCCTGCCGGTCCTGTTCGTCGTGCTGCTCGGCCCGGCCGCCATGGACATCGTCGACGCCTTCAGCTGAGCGGAACGGCGGCCGCGCACCCGGTGGGGTGCGCGGCCGCCGTCGGGTCGGAGGGAGGTCAGGTGCCCTTGCGGTGGGTGCCGCTGGAGCGGGGCTGGGCGGGGTTGGTCGGGTCGCCGTGGGAGGGCGCGTTGACGGCGGGGCCGGTCGTGGCCTCGGACACCTTCGAGCCGGCGGAGGCGGCCACCGGGTCGTCGGCGGCCGCGGCCGCCGGGTCGCCGCCGGAGGGCTGGGCGCCCTCGTGCAGCGACTCCAGGCGGTTCTGCATCGCCATGACGACCTGCAGCCGGTTCGCGTGGGCCTTCTCGTAGTCGAGCACCGTCTGCAGGCCGGTGGCGTCCAGCGTGCGGATGCGCGAGATCAGTCCCTCCACCGGCAGGTGGTCGTAGTCGGGCAGCGGCAGCTGGTCGTGCTCGGTCATGGGGCAGCGCCTACCCGGACCCTTCCGATCCGACACGGTGTGTGGCGGTCGGGCCCGTGGGTAGGCGGCGGACAGTGCGCGTCCCGCCGAGGACGCCGTCCCACCGATCCGCACCGAGGAAGTGGTTCCACCCATGGACGTGTCCTTCCTGGCACCCGTCTTCGAGGCCGCCGGCCCCTACGCCACCGTGACCGCCGACGTCACGCACAACACCGAGAACGCCGACACCGAGCTCGACCTCCGCGTCCGCGCGGTGGCCGAGAAGCTCGCCGAGCAGGGCGCGCCGGAGGTCGTCGTCGAGGCGGTGCGCGGCCGGCTGCTCGAGGGCAACGACGGCGGCGAGGCCGGCACCGTCCGCGGCCGCGCGGTCGTCGTCGCCGCTGACGGCACCGTCGTGTTCGACTCCCAGCTCGCCGACGTGCCGCGGCAGGAGCTGGCCGAGTGGTCGCCCACGCCGGACCTGCTGCCGGTGCTGCGCGCGCTGCCCGGCCGCGTCCCGCACGTCGTCGTCCTCACCGACCGCACCGGTGCCGACCTCACCGTCGCGAGCCTCCCCGGCCACGCCGAGGAGGAGGAGACGGTGAAGGGCGACACCTTCCAGATCCGCAAGTTCCAGGGCGGCGGCTGGGCCCACCACCGGTACCAGCACAACGCCGAGAACAAGTGGGTGCACAACGCCGACGACGTCGCCGAGCACATCGCCTCGGTGGTGCGCCGGCTGCACCCCCGGTTCGTGCTGCTCGCCGGCGACATGCGCGCCCGGCAGATCCTCACCGACCGCGCCAGCGGCCTGTGGTCGGACCTGATCGTGTCCATGGACGAGGGCGGCCGCGCCGCCGGCGCCGACCGCGAGCCGATCGAGCGGAGGGCCGCCGAGCTCGTCGCCGAGCACGAGGCCCGCGACGAGGCCGACGCCGTCGAGAAGATCAGCTCGGCGGGCGCCCACGGGCTCGCGGTGACCGGGACGGCGAACGTCGTCGAGGCGCTGCGCAAGGCCCAGGTGGAGACGCTCGTGCTCGCCGACCCGGCCGACGACGAGAAGCTGCTCGTGGGCGCCTCGCCGCTGGAGCTCGGTGTCGACCAGGCCGACATGGACGCCCTCGGCGTGCAGGAGGCGCACTCGGTCCCGGCCGAGAACGCGCTGCTCGCGGCCGCCGTCGCCAGCACCGCCGGCGTCGTCGTCGTCCCGCGCGCGGCCATGCCCGGCGACATCCCGGTGGCGGCGGTGCTCCGCTACACCGACGACTCCACCCCCACCCCGCAGTGACGGAGGCAGCAGACATGACCGACCCCCGCCAGGAGGGCACCCCCGCCGGCACCAGCCCGGCCGACGTGGACCGGCGCGCCGCGATCGCCGAGGCGCTCGGCAAGGAGGTGTGGCCGGCCGACCGCGACGCGCTCGTGGCGAAGGCGCAGGAGTCCAACGCCACCGACCGCGTGCTCGGCGACCTGCGCCGCCTGCCGGAGGGGCAGACGTTCGAGAACGTCCAGGACGTCACCCGGGCGCTGGGCATCGGCACCGAGCAGCACCGGTTCTGAGGAGGTCCGCGTGACCACGAACAAGGAACCGAGCCCGGAGGCCCTGGCCAACGTCACCGAGCACAACGTCGAGACCCGCGCCGACCTGCTGCCCGAGGAGGCCGGCATGAAGGGCAGCGGCATGGAGGAGGTGGCCGCCGAGGTGATCCTCGCCGAGTCCGAGGAGCGCACCGTGCACCCCGACCCGGACGACGCCCAGGGCGCGCACCGCCAGTCGGCGGAGACGGCGGACCTCCCCTGAGCGAGCGGCACGAGCACCCGGTCCAGCTCCGCTGGTCGGACACCGACGTCTTCGGGCACGTCAACCACGCGCGCGTCCTCGGCCTGCTCGAGGACGCCCGGCTGGCCATGGTCGACCCCACGCCGGGCGGGGGGATCATCCTCGCCCGGCTGGAGGTCGACTACCTGCGGCAGGTGCACTACCGGATCGGGGAGCACCTGACGGTGTCGACGTCGATCACGCGGCTGGGCCGCAGCTCCATCGGCATGTGCCAGGAGCTCACCCAGGACGGGCAGGTGGCCCTGCGCGCGGAGATGGTGCTGGTCAACTTCGACTACGCCGCCGACGCCTCGGCGCCCCTGACCGAGGCGCAGCGGGCCCACTGGTCCCGCTGGCTGGTCGACCGGCCGGGGGACGCCGCGGACCGCTGACGCCGGGTGGCTCCCGGCGTAGCGTCCCGCCATGGCCGAGGCTGCCGCGCCGCCCTTCGCCCGGGACCACGACGGCGGAGAGCGGCTGGTCTTCTGGGGGACGACGATCGTCGTCCGCGCGTCCGCGGACACCACCGCCGGGGCCTTCACCCTGTTCGAGGAGCAGACCCCGCTGCTGGACACCTCCCGGCACGTGCACCGGGACACCGACGAGCTCTACTACGTGATCGAGGGCGAGCACGTCTTCGTGTGCGGCGAGCGGGAGTTCACCGTCGGCCCGGGCGGGACGGCGTTCCTCCCGCACGGCGTCCCGCACTCCCACCGGCGGGTGGTGCCGGGCGAGGGCCGGCTGCTCTGCGCGACCTCCCCGGCCGGCTTCGAGGGCTTCTTCCGCACCCTCGCCGAGGCCAGCGCGACCGGCGGCTCGTTCGACGAGGCCTACCGGCGGGCCTCCCGGGAGCACGGCGTCACCTGGCTCGGCCCCGACGACTGACCGCCCCACCTGCGGGTACCTGCGCCGGCATGCCCAAGACGACGAAGAGCGGGGACGCGAAGGCCGACGAGATCCCGAGCACGCTGCAGCGCTCGGACGAGAAGGCGCAGCGCACCTTCGCCAAGGCGCACGACTCCGCCGTCGAGAGCTACGACGGCGACGAGCAGCGGGCCAACCGGGTGGCGTGGGCGGCGGTCAAGCACACCCACGAGAAGGTCGGCGACCACTGGGAGCCCAAGGACCACAACGGGCCGAGCGACGCCCAGGCCGAGGGCGGCGCCGACACCGACCGGGAGACCGAGGGCGGCGTCGACGCCAACGCCACCAAGGAGCACCTCATGGACCTCGCCAAGCGGCTCGACGTCCACGGCCGCTCGTCGATGACCAAGGACGAGCTGGTCGACGCCGTCCGGAAGGCCAGCGACAGGAAGACCGCCGAGGCCCGCGAGAAGTAGGCGCCGGCGGGGTACGGGGGCGGCATGACGCAGGCGAACCGCCCCCGGCCGCTGTCCGAGCAGGTCGTCGTCGTCCTCGGTGCCTCCAGCGGCATCGGGCGGGCGACGGCGGTCGAGTTCGCCCGGCGCGGCGTTCCCCGCATCGTCGTCGCCTCCCGCGGTGAGGAGGCGCTGGCCACGCTCGTGGACGAGCTCACCGGCCACGGCGCGGAGGCGGTGTCCGTGCCCACCGACATCTCCGACGACGCCGCGGTCGACGCCCTCGCCGCGGCCGTGGAGGCGCGCTTCGGGCGGGCCGACACCTGGGTCACCGTCCCGGGGGTCAGCGTCTACGGCAGCGTCCGGGACACGACGATGGCCGAGTTCCGCCGGGTCACCGAGGTGAACTACCTCGGGCACGTGGCCGCGGCGAAGGCCGCCGTCCCGGTGCTCGAGCGCGGTGGCGCGGGCGTGCTGGTCGGCATCGGCTCGGTGGAGAGCCACCGCGCGCTGCCGCTGCACGCGGCGTACTCGGCGAGCAAGGCGGCGCTGCGGCTGTTCTACGACTCGCTGCGCATGGAGCTCGCCGAGGCAGCTTCCCCCGTGTCGGTCAGCACCGTGCTGCCGGCCGGCATCGCGACGCCGTTCTTCGAGCACTCGCGCAGCAAGACCGGCGCGATGCCCAAGCCCCCGCCGCCGGTGTACGCCCCCGAGCTGGTGGCCGAGGCCGTGGTCCGCACCGCCGTGCACCCGCGCCGCGAGGTGCCGGTCGGCGACGCCGCGTTCGGCTTCCTCACCGGGCAGAAGGTCAGCCCCGCGCTCACCGACGCCGTCCTGTCGGTGGTGGGTCCGCGCGCCCAGGCGACTGACCGGCCCGACGACGGCACCGACATCCTCGACACCCCCACCCCGGGACCCGGCCGGGTGCGCGGCGCGTACGCCGACCAGGCGCTGACCACCAGCCCGCTGAGCCGCGCGGCCTGGGCGGTACCGCGCCCGGGCGAGCTGCTGCTGCGGGCGCGCCGGAGGCTGCCCCGCCGCTGACCCACCCGCCGCTGACCCACCCGCCGCTGACCCACCGCCGCTGACTCAGCCCGCCGGGACGGTCCACAGCGCGCGCTGCGGGGTGCCCAGCTCCGACGCCCCCGCGGACGTCAGGACGACCTCCTCCTCGAGCGCCAGCCGCAGGCACTGGCCGCCCCACTCGGGGACCGTCACCCGGACGGCGAGCTCCAGGGCGAAGACGGTGTCCGGGTGCAGCACGCGGTCGCCCTCGCCGGGCACGCCGCGCTGGTCGTCCCAGCGGCCGATCACCGGCCCGGCGCCGTGCCCGTGCACGCCCACCGGGTGGGAGTAGACGTCGGCCTCCAGGCCCTCGGCGGCCATCGCGGCCCGGGCGGCGGCGAGCGCCTCGTTGCCGGTCCGCCCCGGGACCAGCGCCGCGGCGGTGAGCTCCTGCGCGCGGCGCCCCGCCGCCCACGCCCGCCGCAGCCCCGCCGGCGGGCCGTCCTCCCCGGGGCGCGGCAGGTAGGCGCTGCGCTGCAGGTCGGTGACCAGGCCCAGGCTGCTCAGCCCGGCGTCGCAGGTCACCAGGTCGCCGGGCTCCAGGACGGCGTCCTGCGGCACGGCCGGCAGCTCGACCCCGCCGTCGGGGAGCAGCGGCACGCCGGCCCGCTGCACGGTGACCCCGGGGTGGAACCACGGCGGCACGCCCCGGCCGGCCATGCGCTCGTGCACCTCCCACGCCAGGTCCGCCGCCGTGGTGACGCCGGGGACGAGCACGGTGGGGGAGAGGACCTCGGCCAGCACCCGGTCGGTGTACCGGGCCAGCGCGTCGAGGGCGGCGACCTCCTCCGGCAGCCGCGTCTCCAGCCAGCCGACGACGAGGTCCTCCGCGGACACCAGCCGGCCGGCGAGGTCGCCGAGCGCCGCGGTGAGCCGCCGGTGCTCGGCAACCGACAGCCCGTCGGCCAGCGGGCACCCGGCGGAGACGTCGACGCCGATCCGCCGCGGCGCGGCCTGGGCGACGATCCGCCGCACCGCGGCCCACTGCGCGTCCTCGTCGTCGCCCCCGTCGCCGGCGCCCCCGTCGCCCCCGTCGCCGGCGCCGTCGTCGCCGGGTACCCAGCCTGGCAGGAACTGGCCGACCGGGTAGCGGGAGACCGCGACCGGCGTGACGCCGTCGTCGCTGCGGTGCAGGACCAGGACGACCAGCCGCCGGGCCGACAGCCAGCTGGCCGGCAGCAGGGTGGGCAGCACCGGGTCCTCGCCGCCCTCGCGGCCGACGACCAGCCACAGGTCGATGCCGGCGCGGTCCATCAGGCCGGGCAGCAGGTCGAGCAGCCGCTGGGTCAGCCACCGGTCGCGGACATCGGCCTGCTCGCGCCGCGGCAACGGCACCGTCCGCGTCGGGTCCGGGACGACCAGCGTCATGGGGACAGGGAAGCAGAGAACCGCCGCCCGCACCCGGTGGAACGGGAGGTCAGGCCCCGGTGGGTGCCGTCCCGGGCCGCGCGGCTCCCGGGACGGTCGGCGGGCCGAGGCGCTCGCCGGCCGGGGTGGGCCGCGGCTGCGGGGGCGCGACGGTGGCCACCCGGTCCCGGCCGGCCTGCTTGGCCCGGTACATGGCCGCGTCGGCCCGGTCGACCAGCCGCCACAGCGCGCCGGAGGCGTCCTCGCCGTCGGCCGGCCGGGTCAGCGCGACGCCGATCGAGGCGGTCACCGCGAGCCCGTGCCGCCCCCGGGTGGCCCGCACCGCGAGCCGGAGCCGCTCGGCCAGGTGCGCGGCCTCGCCGGGGTCGCCGACCAGGCCGAGGACCACCAGCTCCTCCCCGCCGATGCGGGCGAGCACGTCGGTGGGCCGCACGGTGTGGGCCAGCGCCTCCGCGACGGCCTGCAGCACGGTGTCGCCGGCCGCGTGCCCGTGCCGGTCGTTGACCTGCTTGAAGTGGTCGAGGTCGATGACCATCGCGGCCACCCGCAGCCCCTCGCGGCGGGCCTGCCGCCAGATCCGGGAGGCCTCCTCGACCAGGTGCCGGCGGTTGGCCAGCCCGGTGAGCGGGTCGCGCCGCGACTGCGCCTCGGTGGCCGCGAGCAGCCGCCGCTCGCGGCGGCGCAGCAGGTGCACGCCGGCCGCCACGAGGTCGAGCGTCCCGGCGGAGACGGCCACCTGGACGGCGAGCCCGGCCGTGCTCGCGTAGCTGTGCTGCACCGCCACGGCGACGGCGACCGGCGTGACCGCCATGTGCACGCCGAGCATCCACGGCCGCAGGAACCACGCGGCCACGACCGAGGGGAACAGCAGCACCAGCGGCGTCGCGTGGCGCACCGGGTCCTCGATGCACAGCGCGACGACGGCGTAGACGAGGTCGCCGAGCAGCACCAGGCCGAAGGTCTGCCACAGCCCGATGCGGCGGCGCACGATCAGCGGCACCGCGGCGAGCACGCAGGCGGCCATCGAGGCGCCGTAGGTCACGCCCGTGGCGCCCTCGCGGACGACGCCGTCGACGGCGAGGTTGACCAGGCCCGTGAGGCCGCCGACGACGAGCAGGACGGCGAGCAGCAGCGCGGCGACCCGGTTCTCGGGACCGCCGGGCCCGAGGACGTCGTCCGACGTCGGGGCGTCGGGGTCGGGCGGCCGGACGGAGCTCACCGGCGCAGGATGCCGCACGGGGCGACGTCGCGGGAGGTCCGCGGCTCCCGGTCACCCGGGTGCGCGGGGCGGCGCGGGGCCGTCGCTGGCAGGCTGCCCGCATGTCGCACCCGGATCCCGGCCTCGTCGACGTCCGCCCGCTGGCCGACCACCCGCTCACCGAGGCCGGCTCGGCCGCGCTGCGCATGGTCGCGCCGGGCGCGGCCACCGCCGGCCGGTTCGGGCTGGTCGAGTACCGGCTCGGCCCGCGGTCGCCGGGCGCGGCGCCGCACTACCACCAGACCTTCTCCGAGTCCTTCTACGTGCTCTCGGGGGAGCTGACGCTCTACGCCGGCGGGCGCTGGCAGCCGTGCCGGCCCGGCGACTTCGCGCTGGCCCACGAGCGGGGCGTGCACGGCTTCCGCAACGACTCCGACGAGCCGGCGTCCTTCCTCATCCTGTTCACGCCCGGGATCGCGCGGGAGACGTTCTTCGCCGAGATGGCGGAGATGCGCCGCACCGGGCTGCGGCCGTCCCCGGAGGAGATGACCGCCTTCTACGCGCGGCACGACCAGGTGATGGTCGAGGAGTGACGGGCCCGGCGAGCATGGCGGCCCCGTTTCCGGGCAAGTCGTGATCGGGTGTCCCCGGCACACGGGGACCGGCTGACAGGAGGCGCACGTGGCCGAGGGACCGTGGTTCTACTGCCTGAAGCACCACACCGTGGAGACCCGGGACGGCTGCGCCGAGCGGCACCGCCTCGGGCCCTACGCCACGCGCGAGGAGGCCGAGCACGCGCTGCAGTCGGTGGCCGAGCGCAACGAGCGCCTGGACCAGGAGGACCGGGAGTGGGAGGGCCGCTGACCGGCCCCTGCTGACCGGCCGCCCCCGACCGGCCCGGCATGATCGGGCCCGGTGCGCCGGACCCGCCGGTGCCCGGGAGGAGGCAGCGTGACCACCGCAGCGGAGAGCCGTCCCGTCGAGGACCTGGTCGTCGGTGTGCTGGGCGGGACCGGCCCGCAGGGGCGCGGGCTCGCCGTCCGGCTGGCCGCCGTCGGGCAGCGGGTGCTGCTCGGGTCCCGGGACGCCGACCGCGCCCGCGAGGTGGCCGCGCAGGTGGCCGAGCGGGCCGCGGCCGCCGGCGGGGGCGAGGTCTCGGTGCAGGGCGGGTCGAACCTCGACGTCGCCGGCGCCGCCGACCTGGTGATCGTCGCCGTCCCCTACGCCGGGCACGCCGACACGCTGGCGGAGCTCGCGCGCCCGCTGGCCGGGAAGGTCGTCGTCGACTGCGTGGTGCCGATGGGCTTCGACGAGCTGGGCGCCCACGTGCTCGACGTCGAGGAGGGCAGCGTGACCCAGCAGGCCGCGGCGCTGCTGCCCGACTCGCACGTCGTCGGCGCGTTCCACCACCTGTCGGCGGTGCTGCTCGAGGACCTGTCGAGGCCGACCCTCGACGGCGACGTCATGGTCGTCGGCGACGTCCGGGCGGCCACCGACCAGGTGCAGGCGCTGGCCGGGCGGCTGCCCGGGATGCGCGGGATCTACGCCGGCCGGCTGCGCAACGCCCGGCAGGTCGAGGCGCTGACGATCAACCTCGTCTCGGTCAACCGCCGGTACAAGGCGCACGCCGGCATCCGCGTCACCGACGTCTGAGCCCGCTCACCGCCCGGCCGGCGCCGGCAGGTCCGGGACGACGCATCCCCCGAGCGTGTGCGCAGGGGCCGCGTCCTCCGGCCCGGAGCCCGGCCTCGGCGCACACGTCCGGGCCGATGAGGTGTGATCCAGCCGGGAGGCGTTCCATCGCGCCCGGACCGCGGCGAGGATGGGGCCGTGCTGCTCGCGAGCGCCGTCGCGGTCCTGCACGCGGCCGTCGTCCTGTTCATGCTGACCGGCGCGCTGCTCGCCCTGCGGTGGCCGCGGCTGGTGTGGCTGCACGCCCCGGTGGCGCTCGCCGTCCTGGCGGTCAACCTGGCCGGCGCACCGTGCCCGCTCACCACGCTGGAGCTCGCGCTGCGGGAGCGGGCCGGCGCCGCGCCCTACGACGGCGGCTTCCTCGGTCACGTGCTGTTCGGCCCGCTCGGCCTGGACGTGCACTCGGCCGGCGTCCAGGTGGGCACCTACACCG
Organism: Geodermatophilus sp. SYSU D00698; assembly: GCF_054050335.1. NCBI lineage: Bacteria > Bacillati > Actinomycetota > Actinomycetes > Geodermatophilales > Geodermatophilaceae > Geodermatophilus > Geodermatophilus sp. SYSU D00698. The sequence continues at coordinate 13,896 of NZ_JBJGZD010000016.1, read as the reverse complement.
TCGCGCTGGGCGTCAACGCCGTCGGCTACGGGCTGCTCCTGGCGCGGGCCCGGGGACCGGCCCGGAGCCGCCGGGCCTGATCAGTCGAAGGAGTGCTCCGGGCCGGGGAAGGCGCCGCTGTGCACCTCGTCGGCGTACTCGCGGGCCGCGCGCAGCAGCTCGGCGCGCAGGTCGGCGTACTTCTTCACGAACTTCGGCACCCGGCCGCCGTTGAGCCCGGCCATGTCCGGCCAGACCAGCACCTGGGCGTCGCAGTCGGGCCCGGCGCCGATGCCGACCGTCGGGATGGACAGCTCCTTGGTCACCTGGGCGGCGATCGCCGCGGGCACCATCTCCAGGACGACGGCGAACGCGCCGGCCTCCTGCACGGCGTGCGCGTCGGCCAGCAGCTGCTCGGCGCCGGCGCCGCGGCCCTGCACCCGGAACCCGCCGAGCGCGTGCTCGCTCTGCGGCGTGAAGCCGACGTGCGCCATCACCGGGATCCCGTTCTCGGTGAGCATCCGGATCTGCGGCGCCACCCGCACCCCGCCCTCGAGCTTGACCGCCTGCGCGCCGCCCTCCTTCATCATCCGGACGGAGGTGGCGAACGCCTGCTGCGGCGAGGCCTCGTAGGACCCGAACGGCAGGTCGGCCACGATCAGCGACCGCTTCGTCGAGCGGGTGACCGCCTTGGTCATCAGCAGCAGGTCCTCGACGGTGACCGGCACCGTCGAGGAGTGGCCGAGCACGACGTTGCCGGCCGAGTCGCCGACCAGCATCACCGGGATGCCGGCCTCCTCGAACACCTGCGCGCTGTAGGTGTCGTAGGCGGTGAGCATCGCCCACCTCTCACCGCGCTCCTTGGCCTGCTGCAGGTGGTGGATGCGCACCCGCGCGCTCGACGTCCCGCCGTACAGCACCGACTCGGTCACGCCTGGGCTCCTTCGCGGACGCTGGGCAGGCTCTCCCGCCAGCGGTTGGTGATGGGCAGCCGCCGGTCGCGGCCGAACGCCTTGAGGCTGATCTTCGTGCCGGGCGCGGACTGCCGGCGCTTGAACTCCGCGACGTCGACCAGCCGCAGCACCCGCGCCACGACCTCCGGGTCGTGCCCGCGCTCGAGCAGCTCGGCCATCCCGAGGTCGCGGTCGACGTAGTCGGCGATGACGGCGTCGAGCTCCTCGTAGGAGGGCAGCGAGTCGCTGTCCTTCTGGCCGGGTGCCAGCTCCGCCGACGGCGGCTTGTCGATCGAGTTCTGCGGGATCGGCTCGGTCTCGCCGCGGTCGCGGGCGTGCGCGTTGCGCCAGCGGGCCAGCTCCCACACCAGGGTCTTGGGCACGTCCTTGATCGGGGCGAACCCGCCGGCGGCGTCGCCGTAGAGCGTCGAGTAGCCGACGGCGACCTCGCTCTTGTTGCTGGTGGCCAGCAGCAGGTGGCCGTGCTGGTTGGACAGCCCCATGAGCAGCGTGCCGCGGATGCGCGCCTGCAGGTTCTCCGCCGCCGTCCCCGACAGCTCGACCTGCGACTCGAACGCGTCGACCACCGGCGCGATCGGCACGGTGGAGAAGTGCAGGCCCAGCCGCCGGGCGCTGTCCTCGGCGTCGGAGACCGAGTGCTCCGTGGACCACCGCGACGGCAGCGCGACGCCGTGCACCCGGTCGGCGCCGAGCGCGTCCACCGACAGCGCGGCCACCAGGGCCGAGTCGATGCCGCCGGACAGGCCGAACACCACCGACGGGAAGCCGTTCTTGTCGATGAAGTCGCGCAGGCCCAGCACCAGCGCCCGCCAGACCTCCTCGCAGTCGCCCAGCGGCTCGGCCACCGACCCCGGCCGCGGCTCGAACGCCGGCACGGGGTCCTCGGAGACGACGGTGCGGGTGACCGTCATCGGCCCGATCCGGCCCTCCCGCCGCTCGGGCACCCGGGCCGGGTCGAGGGCCAGGTCGACGCAGAGCAGGTGCTCGACGAACTGCGGCGCGCGGGCGAGCAGCTCGCCGTCGGCGGAGACGGCCAGCGAGTCGCCGTCGAAGACCAGCTCGTCCTGCCCGCCGACCTGGTTGCAGTAGACGATCGGCGCGTTCGCCTCGGCGGCGCGGCGGCGGACCAGCGGCAGCCGCAGGTCGTCCTTGGCCCGCTCGTAGGGGGAGGCGTTGGGCGAGACGACGAGGTCGACACCGGCCCGCCCGGCCACGCCGCACGGCCCGCCCTCGACCCAGAGGTCCTCGCAGACGGTCAGCGCGACGTCGGCGCCGTGGAGCCGCACCACCGGCAGCTCGGTGCCCGGCACGAAGTAGCGGGCCTCGTCGAAGACGCCGTAGTTGGGCAGGTGCCGCTTGGCGTAGCGGACCACGACCCGTCCGCCGTGCAGCAGCGCGGCGGCGTTGCGGGGCTGGATGCGGCGGGGGTTGGCGTCGCCGGGCCGCTCGTCGTCGAGGGTCTCCTCGTCGCTCGGCGGGGTGTCGATCGAGGCCGGGCCCTCGGTGTGCGCCAGGTACCCGACGACGACGGCGAGCCCGCCCAGCCCCTCCTGGTCCAGCGTGGCGGCGAGGCCGGTGAGCGCCTGCTCGCTGGCGCGGGCGAAGGACTCGCGCAGCACGAGGTCCTCGGCGGGGTAGCCGGTGAGCGTCATCTCGGGGAAGACGACGAGGTGCGCGCCGTTGTCGGCGGCCCTGCGCGCCCACTCGACGACGAGCGCGGCGTTGCCCTCCAGGTCGCCGACGCGGGTGTCGACCTGGGCCATCGCGACTCTCAGCTGCACCGTCACGGCACCATCCAACAACCGGCCCCCGGGACCGGCCAGACCGGGGACGGGAGGTGGACCCCGCCCGGGGACCGGCCGGTGCGGGACGGCGACGCGGACGGTGCCGAGCCGGTCCGCGGCCGACCCTCAGCGGCCGTCGGGGGGCACGACCGCGCCGTCCGACGCCGGCCGTGGCGCGGGCACCTCCGCGGGGGCCGGTGGTGGCCCCGCGCGCTCCAGGAAGCGGAGCAGCTCCACCGGGAACGGCAGGACGACCGTCGAGTTCTTCTCCGCGGCCACCTCGACCATCGTCTGCAGCAGGCGCAGCTGCAGCGCGGCCGGCTGCGCGGCCATGACCCCGGCGGCCTGCGCGAGCTTCTGCGAGGCCTGCAGCTCGCCCTCGGCGGTGATCACCCGCGACCGGCGCTCCCGCTCGGCCTCGGCCTGGCGGGACATCGACCGCTTCATCGACTCCGGCAGCGCGACGTCCTTGATGTCGACGCGGTCGACGTGCACGCCCCAGTCGACGGCGGGGGAGTCCAGCATCAGCTCCAGGCCCTGGTTGAGCCGCTCCCGGTTGGAGAGCAGGTCGTCGAGGTCGCTCTTGCCGATGATCGACCGCAGCGACGCCTGGGCGACCTGGGCGATCGCCGCCTGGTAGTTCTGCACGTCGACGACGACCCGCACCGGGTCGAACACCCGGTAGTAGACGACCGCGTCGACCTTGACCGTCACGTTGTCCCGGGTGATGCCCTCCTGGGCGGGGACCGGCAGGGTGACCACCTGCATGTTCACCTTGTGCAGCCGGTCCACGCCGGGCCGGATGAGGGTCAGGCCGGGCGGCCGGGGCTCGCCGAGCAGCCGCCCCAGCCGGAGCACCACCCCGCGCTCGTACTGCGTCACCACCCGGACGCTGACCCCCGCCAGGAGGAGCAGGCCCACCACCACGACCGCCAGGATCACGAGGATCGCGTCCATGTCGTCCTCCGTCGCCGTCCCGGTGCCTGCCGCGGACGCACCGGCGACGCGGGAGTCAGCGTAGGCCCGCGCCCCGTCCCGCGGAACTGTTCGACGAACGATCGTTGCTTCTAGAGTGGCCGGGTGGACCACCGTGCGGCCCAGGTCGCCGCCGTCGCCGCGCTGGCCGAGCCCACCCGCCGCCGGCTGTACGACCACGTCGTCCGCCAGGCGGAGCCGGTCGGCCGGGACGAGGTGGCCGCCGCCCTGGGCGTCCCCCGGGCGACGGTCGCCTTCCACCTCGACCGGCTCGTGGCCGACGGGCTGCTCGACGTGCACTTCGAGCGGCGCTCCGGGCGCACCGGCCCGGGCGCCGGCCGCCCGGCGAAGCTCTACCGACGGTCGGGGGACCCGGTGGCCGTCTCGCTGCCGGAGCGCCACTACGACCTGGCCGGCGAGCTGCTCGCCGCGGCCCTGACCGAGGCCGAGGCGTCGGGCGAGCGGCCCGCGGCCGTCCTCGGCCGGCGGGCGCACGACCGCGGGCGGGAGCTCGCCGCCGCCGACGGGGCCCGGGGGCGGGACGCCGTCCTCCGGGTGCTGGAGGCGCACGGCTACGAGCCGCAGGTCGCCGGGGACGCCGTCACCCTCCGGAACTGCCCGTTCCACACCCTCGCCCGCGCCCACACCGAGCTGGTCTGCGGCATGAACCTCCGGCTGGTCGAGGGCGTGCTCGACGCCGCGGAACCCAGCGGGCTGACCGGCCGTCTGCAGCCGGAGGACGGCGCGTGCTGCGTGCGCCTGGACGGCGCGCGCGACGGTTGACAGACCGCGGGTCCGGGTCTCTACTGCCAGCCATCGTTGGTTTTAGAGGAGGTCCCATGACCACCCACGCGATCCGACGCACCGGCGCCCCCGTCGCCGAGCCCGCGGTACCCGGCTCCCGCCGGGCCCTCCGCTTCGTCCGCGAGACCCGGGCGGTGGACCTGCCCGCGGCCGAGCGGGCGGTCGCCCAGCTCCTGCGGGCGCTGGGCAGGGACCCCGCCGACCCGCGCCTGTGCGAGACCCCGCGCCGGGTCGCCGACACCCTCGCCGAACTGCTGACCGGACGGCCGTTCGAGCTGACCACCTTCCCCAACGACGGCGGGTACGACGAGCTGGTCGTCGCCACCGGCATCCCCGTCCAGTCGCTGTGCGAGCACCACCTGCTGCCGTTCACCGGCGTCGCCGCGATCGGCTACCTGCCGGGCGAGCGCATCCTCGGCCTGTCCAAGCTGGCCCGGGTGCTCGAGTCCTTCGCCCGGGACCTGCAGGTCCAGGAGCGGCTGACCCGGCAGGTCGCCGACTGGCTGCGGGACCACCTCGCGCCCCGCGGCGTGGGGGTGGTCATCGCGGCGGAGCACCAGTGCATGACGCTGCGCGGGGTGCGCGCCACCGGGTCCCGCACGGTCACCTCCGCCCTCCACGGGGTGCTGCGCGAGGACGCCCGGTCGCGGCAGGAGTTCCTCGCGCTGGCCGGTACCGCGCCCACCGGCACGGCCGCCTGAGGGGAGCCGGATCCGTGGACGCTCCCCTCGTGGTCGTCGGCGGCGGCCTCGCCGGCGCCAAGGCGACGGAGACCCTGCGCGCCGAGGGCTTCGACGGGCCGCTCGTGGTCGTCGCGGGCGAGCCCGAGGTCCCCTACGAGCGCCCGCCGCTGTCCAAGGGATACCTGCTCGGCACCGCCCCCCGTGAGGCGGCGCAGGTGCTGGACCCCGGCTGGTACGGCGAGCACGACGTCGACCTGCGGCTGGGCGTGCGCGCGGTCGGGCTCGACCCGGGCGCGCACCGGCTGACCCTGGACACCGGCGAGGAGCTCGCCTGGTCACGGCTGCTGCTGGCCACCGGGTGCTCGGCCCGGCGGCTGCCCGTGCCCGGTGCCGAGCTCGACGGCGTCCGGTACCTGCGCACGCTCGCCGACGCCGACCGGCTGCGCGCCGACCTCACGGGCGGCGGCCGGCAGCTCGTGGTCGTGGGCGGCGGGTGGATCGGGCTGGAGGTGGCGGCCGCCGCCCGCTCCCACGGCAACGAGGTGACCGTCGTCGAGCCGCAGCCCACGCCCCTGTACGCCGTGCTGGGCCCGCGGATGGGGGAGGTCTTCGCCCGCCTGCACCGGCGCCACGGCGTCGACCTGCTCACCGGGACGACCGTGCGCGAGATCCGTGGAGCCGGCGGGCGGGTCACCGCGGTGGTGACCGACCGGGACGTGGGGCTGGGCGCGGACCTGGTCGTCGTCGGCATCGGCGCCGTGCCGAACACGCAGCCGGCGGCGTCCGCGGGCCTCGAGGTCGACAACGGGGTGGTCACCGACCACGCCCTGCGGACCTCCGCGCCCGGCGTGTTCGCCGCCGGCGACGTCGCGGCGTCGTTCCACCCCTTCCACGGCCGGCACCTCCGCGTGGAGCACTGGGCCAACGCGCTCCACCAGGGCCCGGCCGCCGCGCGGTCAATGCTCGGCCAGGGCGTCAGCTACGACCGCGTGCCCTACTTCTTCACCGACCAGTACGACCTCGGGATGGAGTACTCCGGGCTGGCCGGCCCCGGGGACACGGTGGTCTGCCGCGGCGACCCGGAGGACGGGGGGTTCATCGCCTTCTGGACGTCGGACGGCCGCGTCACCGCGGCGATGAACGTGGGCGTCTGGGACGTCACCGGGCCCCTCCAGGCGCTGATCCGGAGCCGCCAGCGGGTGCCGGCCGCGGCACTCGCCGACCCGGACGCGCCGCTGGAGTCGCTCCTCGTCGGACCGCCGGCCTAGACGCCGGCGACACGGGGCGACGGGGGGCGCCCCACCGGTGTGCCCGGCGCCCGGACCGGGCAGGCTGTGCACGGACGACACGGCGACGAAACGAGCGGACCCGATCATGGCCAGCATGGACCGGCAGCAGGAGTTCGTCCTGCGCACCCTGGAGGAACGCGACATCCGATTCGTGCGGCTGTGGTTCACCGACGTCTCCGGCTACCTCAAGGCGGTCGCCGTGGCGCCGGCCGAGATCGAGGCGGCGTTCGCCGAGGGGATCGGCTTCGACGGCTCGGCGATCGAGGGCTTCGCGCGCGTCTACGAGTCCGACATGCTCGCGAAGCCCGACCCCGGCACCTTCCAGGTGATGCCCGCGAGCAAGGGCCAGCCCAGCGACACCGCGCGGATGTTCTGCGACATCACGCTGCCCGACGGGTCGCCGTCGTGGGCCGACCCGCGGCACGTGCTGCGCCGGGCGCTGTCGAAGGCCGCCGACATGGGGTTCACCTTCTACACCCACCCCGAGGTCGAGTTCTTCCTGCTCAAGGACCTGCCCACCGACGGGCGGCCGCCGGAGCCCGCCGACACCGGCGGCTACTTCGACCTGTCGACGCACAACGTGGCGCACGACTTCCGCCGCGAGGCGGTCTTCGCGCTCGAGGCGATGGGCATCTCGGTGGAGTTCAGCCACCACGAGGTCGCGCCCGGCCAGCAGGAGATCGACCTGCGCTACGCCGACGCGCTGTCGATGGCCGACAACGTGATGACGCTGCGGCACGTCGTCCGGGAGGTGGCCCTCGCCCAGGGCGTGCACGCGACGTTCATGCCCAAGCCGTTCACCGACCTGGCCGGCTCGGCGATGCACACCCACGTGTCGCTGTTCGAGGGCGACCGCAACGCCTTCCACGACCCCTCGGACCCGATCCGGCTGTCGGCCACCGGGCGCCAGTTCATCGCCGGCCTGCTCACCCACGCCCGCGAGTTCACCGCCGTCACCAACCAGACGGTCAACTCCTACCGGCGGCTGCTGGCCGGCACCGAGGCGCCGACGGCGGCCACGTGGGGCCGGGCGAACCGCTCGGCGCTGGTGCGGCTGCCCTCCTACAAGCCGAACAAGGGCCAGTCGGCGCGGGTCGAGGTCCGCTCGCCGGACTCCGCGTGCAACCCGTACCTGACCTTCGCGGTGCTGCTGGCCGCCGGGCTGCGCGGCATCGAGAAGGGCTACGAGCTGCCGCCGGAGGCCGAGGACGACGTCTGGTCGCTCACCGACACCGAGCGCCGCGCCGCCGGCTACGAGGACCTGCCGGTCTCCCTCGGCGAGGCGCTGACCGCGATGCAGGGCAGCGAGCTGGTCGCGGAGACCCTCGGCGAGCACGTCTTCGAGTTCTTCCTGCGCAACAAGTGGGAGGAGTTCAACTCCTACCGGCAGAACGTGACGCCCTTCGAGCTCAAGCGCTACCTCCCCGGCCTCTGAGGGTGTGGAACGGCCTCGTCGCAGGAGCCCGTGCCGAGCCTGCGAGGCGCGGGGGGCGACGAGGTCCTTCCACTAACCTCGGCACCGTGCCGGAGACCCCCGCCCGCCTCCTCGTCGTCGTCCCCAGCGACACCGCCCCGCCGGCCCGGCTGGGGGACTGGCTGCGCGCGGCCGGCCTGGAGCTCGACGAGCGGCACCTCGACGCCGGCGACGAGGTCCCGACCGACCTGACCGGCTTCGACGGGCTGCTGGTCACCGGCGGCCCGCAGTCCAGCCTCGACGACGACGCCACCAGCGGCCTGGGCCCGGTCCGCGACCTGCTGGCCCGCGCGCTCGCCGACGACGCCCCGACGCTGGCCGTCTGCCTGGGCGCCCAGCTGCTGGCGCAGGCCGGCGGCGGGCGGGTGCGCGAGGGCATCGAGGGTCCGGAGGCCGGGGCGTCGCTCGTGGCCAAGCGGGACGCCGCGGCCGGGGACCCGGTGTTCGGCCCGCTCCCGCTCTCGCCCGACGTCATCCAGTTCCACCACGACGAGATCAGCGAGCTGCCCTCCGGCGCCACCCTGCTGGCGAGCAGCCCGGTGTACGCGAACCAGGCCTTCCGGGTGGGCCGGCGCGTCTACGGGCTCCAGTTCCACGTCGAGACGACGCCGGAGATCGTCCGCGAGTGGGCCGACCGGGACACCGTCGGCGTCGCGGCGAGCCCGTACGACCGCGAGACGCTCTGCCGGCTGACCGACGCGGTGCACCCGGACCTCGAGGAGGTGTGGGCGCCGTTCGCGGCCCGCTTCGCCGACCTCGTGCGCGCGGGCCGCGGCGCCGCGGTCTGAGCCGGTGACCACGTCCCGGGAGGTGCCCCGCCGCGCGGTCGTGCGGCTGGCCCGCTTCGGCTTCGAGGACGGCGAGAGGGCCGCGCTGCTGCTGTCCGACCCGGCCCTCGGGCTGTGGGACCTCGAGCGCAACGAGCCCGCCGACCCCGAGGCCGGCCCGGTCGTCTCCGCGCTGGCCCGCGCCGGCGACCCCGACCTCGCCGTCCGCTCGCTGGCCCGGCTGGTGGAGGCCCTGGACGCCGCCGACGACACGGGCGGGGCGGCCGCCGCCATGCTCGCCCGCCTGCGCGGCTCGGCCGCGCTGCGCAGCCGGCTGCTGGCCGTTCTCGGCGCCAGCGCCGGGCTCGCCGACCACCTCGCCGCCCACCCCGGCGACTGGACGGTCCTCGACGACGAGGACCACGGCCCGGTGCGCCCGGCCGCCCACGCCCTCGAGCGGGACATGCTGCTCGCCGTCGGCGCCGACCCCGACGACCCGCCGTGGGGCGTCCGGCTCGGCAGGGCCGCGCCGGACGCCTCGCCGCAGCGGGTCGCCGCGCTCCGGCTGGCCTACCGCCGGGCGGTGCTCAGCCTGGCCGGGCGCGACCTGGGGGAGGGGCTGTCGGCCGACGACGTCGCCGCCGAGCTCGCCGACGTCGCCGCCGCGGTGCTCACCGCCGGCCTCGCGCTCGCCGTCGCGGAGCAGCCCGACACCGCCGCGCCCTGCCGCCTGGCGGTCATCGCGCTGGGCAAGACCGGCGGCCGCGAGCTCAACTACGTCAGCGACGTCGACGTCGTGTTCGTCGCCGAGCCGGTCGACCCCACCGACCCGGAGGCGCCGGCGCTGCAGAGCGCCACCCGGGTGGCCGCGGCGCTCATGCGGATCTGCCACGAGGCGGCGTGGGAGGTCGACGCGGCGCTGCGCCCGGAGGGCAAGGCCGGCGCCCTGGTCCGCACCATGGCCGGTCACACCGCCTACTACCGGCAGTGGGCGAGCACGTGGGAGTTCCAGGCGCTGCTGAAGATGCGCCCGGTGGCCGGCGACCCCGACCTCGGCCGCAGCTACGTCGAGGAGCTGTTCCCGATGGTGTGGCAGGCCGGCGACCGCCCCGGCTTCGTCGCCGAGGTCCAGGCCATGCGGCGGCGGGTGGAGGACAACATCCCGCCGGCGCAGGCCGACCGGGAGATCAAGCTCGGCCGCGGCGGCCTGCGCGACGTCGAGTTCGCCGTCCAGCTGCTGCAGCTGGTGCACGGCCGGGTCGACGTCCGGCTGCGGGTCGGCGGCACGCTGCCGGCGCTGCACGCCCTGCGGGCCGGCGGCTACGTCGGCCGCGACGACGCCGACACCCTCATCGCCTCCTACCGCTTCCTGCGCACCGTCGAGCACCGGCTGCAGCTGCTGCGGCTGCGGCGCACCCACCTGCTGCCCACCGACGAGCAGCAGCTGCGCTGGCTGGCCCGCTCGCTGGGCTACAAGCCCGACGCCCGCGGCACCGCCGTCGACGTGCTGCGCGCGGAGATGGCGCTGCACACCCGCGAGGTGCGCCGGCTGCACGAGAAGCTCTTCTACCGGCCGCTGCTGTCGGCGGTGGCCCGGGTGCCGGCCGAGGCCGCGCAGCTGGGCAGCAAGGCCGCCGGCGACTGGCTGCGCGCGCTCGGCTTCGCCGACCCGCAGGGCGCGCTGCGGCACATGGGCGCGCTCACCGGCGGGGTGTCCCGGTCGGCGTCGATGCAGAAGTACCTGCTGCCGGTGGTGCTGCAGACCCTCGCCGACTGCGCCGACCCCGACGCCGGGCTGCTGGCCTACCGCCAGGTCAGCGAGGCGCTCGGCGGCAACCAGTGGTACCTGCGGCTGCTGCGCGACGAGGGCCAGGTGGCCGAGCGGCTGGCCCGGCTGCTGGGGTCGAGCCGGTACGTGGCCGCGCTGATCACCCGCACCCCGGAGGCGCTGCGCCTCCTCGCCGACGACGACGAGCTCGAGCCGCGCAGCGCCGCCTCGCTGGCCGGGGCCTGGCGTGCCGCCGTCGCCCGCGCCGCCGACCCGCAGGCCGGCATCGGCGTGCTGCGCGGGCTGCGCCGGCAGGAGCTGCTGCGGATCGCCTCCGCCGACCTGCTCGGCCTGCTCGACGTCGTCCGGGTCGGGCAGGCGCTCACCGACGTCGCCGTCGCCACGCTGCAGGCCGGGCTCGACGCCGCCGTGCGCGCGTGGGCGCGCGAGGCCGGGATCGACCCGGCCGACGTGCCGATGGAGCTCGCCGTCATCGGCATGGGCCGGCTCGGCGGCGGCGAGATGGGCTACGGCTCCGACGCCGACGTGCTGTTCGTCCACCGTCCCAGGGCCGTCGGGGATGGTGGGTCGGGGGACAGCAGAGCGGAGGAGGCCAAGGCGACCCAGGCGGCCAACGCGGTCGCGCACACGCTGCGTCGGCTGCTCGGCGAGCCCGCTCCCGACCCGGCCTTCGAGGTCGACGCCGACCTGCGTCCCGAGGGCCGGCAGGGCGCGCTGGTGCGCAGCCTGGACGCCTTCCGCGAGTACTACGAGCGCTGGGTGTCGGTGTGGGAGGTGCAGGCGCTGCTGCGCGCGGCACCGGTGGCCGGCAGCCCCGAGCTGGGGGCGGCGTTCCTGGAGCTGGTCGACCCCCTGCGCTACCCGGAGGGCGGGCTGTCGCCCGAGCAGGTCGCGGAGATCCGCCGGATCAAGGCGCGCGTGGAGCGGGAGCGACTGCCGCGCGGCGCGGACCCGGCCACCCACACCAAGCTCGGCCGCGGCGGCCTGGCCGACGTCGAGTGGACCGTCCAGCTGCTGCAGCTGCAGCACGCCGCCGCGGTCCCCGGGTTGCGGGTGCCCTCGACCGTCGGGGCGCTGGCCGAGCTGTCGGGGAACGGCCTGCTGACCGTCGAGCAGGCCGGGTCGCTGCGCGACGCGTGGGAGCTGGCCAGCCGGGCGCGCAACGCCGTCTTCCTCGTCCGCGGCCGGCCCGGCGACCAGCTGCCCCGGCCCGGGCTGGAGCTGGCCGGCGTGGCGCGGGCCAGCGGGTACGGCCCCGACGTCGACCCGGGCCGGTTCCTCGACGACTACCGGCGCACCACCCGGCACGCCCGCGCCGTGGTCGAGCGGGTCTTCTACGGTCAGTCGCCGGGGGAGTGACCGGTCGTGGCGCCGTCCGGCGGCTCGGGGACCAGCCCGACGCGGCGGTTCTCGGCCTGCACGACGTCGTAGCACTCGCACGCGGCCTCGTGCAGGCGCTCGGGGTCGACCACCGTGATCCGCCCCCGGGAGTACCGGATCAGTCCCGCCTGCTGGAGCAGCCCGGCCACCAGCGAGACGGTGCCCCGGCGCACGCCGAGCATCTGGCCCAGGAAGTCCTGGGTGAGCTGGAACTCGTCGGCGCCGACGCGGTCGCGGGTCTGCAGCAGCCAGCGGGCGCAGCGCTCCTCGGTGCTGTGAAGCCGGTTGCAGGCGACGTTCTGCGACAGCTGGACGACCATCGCCTGCGTGTAGCGGTGCAGCAGGTCGTGCAGGGCGCCGTCGCCGGACAGGAACCGGCGGAGGTCGGCCGTGGCGATGCACAGCGCGTCGCCGGCCACCTGGCAGAAGCAGTCGTGCGGGCTGGTCGCCGTCCCCAGGAACACCGGCAGGCCGGAGACGCCCTCGCAGCCGACGGTGGCCACCTCGACCGCCGGCTCGCCGTCGACCGACGCGACGACGGACAGCACGCCGTCGACGGGGAAGTAGACCGCGTCGATGTCGCCGTCGCGGCGGTACAGCTGGTCGCGGACCTGCAGCGTCACCGGCCGCAGGGCCGGCCGCAGGCGCTCGTACTCCTCGTCGGGCAGGGCCCGCAGGATCAGGTTGCGCCGCGGGTCCTGCGCGTCCGTCCCCTGCGGGGCGTGGCGGGCCTCCTCGCGGGCACGGTCGGAGTGAGCCACGGCACACCTCCCGGTGCCGGGTGGGGCTCCCCGCGGGCTCGGGGGACGTCAGGCGGGCAGGGAGCCGGCACCCAGCCGCGCCCACGGCGGCAACGGTACGGCGAGCAGCTCGGCGGCGCCCGGCGCCATGGCGTAGGCGACCAGCGCGGGGGCGACCAGCCGCAGCGGCAGGACGTGCTCCACGCAGCCCGTGGCCAGGGCCGCGCTGGGCATCCCCGGCGCCTCGGCGTCGGCCGGGTCCTGGGCGAGCACCCGGCCGCCGGCGCGGCGGACCGCGCGGACGCCGGCCGCGCCGTCGTCCAGCCGGCCGGTGAGGACGGCCGCCAGCACCCGCCGGCCGTACGCGCCGGCGGCGCTGGTCATCAGCCGGTCGGCCGCGCCCAGGTTGGGGTGCTCGACCGGGATCAGGTCCCCGCCCGCCTCCAGGAGGCCGGTGGTGCCGGCCGGGAGCACCGACACGCCGGCCCGGAGCGGACCGGCGGCCGCCGCGCGGACCGGGAGGTCCGTGACGGCGCGCAGCAGCGGCACCAGCGGGTCGGTCGTCCCCGCCGCGCGGTGCTGGACCACGAGCACGGGGACGGGGAAGTCGCGCGGCAGGCCGGCGAGGACCGTGCGCAGCGCCCGGACGCCGCCCGCGGAGGCGGCCAGCACCACGACGCCGAAGGGCGCCTGACCGTCGAGGGGGACCGAGCCCGGCACGCGGTCGAGCGTACGCGTGTGTACGGCACCTGACACACGGCCGCGCCGGGTGTGCCGCACCCGGAGGCGGGGCACGCTGTCGGGGTGAGCTCAGCCCTGCCCGCGGACGACCTGCCCGACGAGGACCTGCCCGGCGAGGACCTGCCCGGCGACGACCGGCCCGCCGAGGGCGCCGCCACCATCACGCCCTACCGCGACGGCCCGCTGATCGTGCGCGGCGACTTCCGGCTGGCCGACCAGGACGGCGCCGAGATCGACCCGGGCCGCAAGACGGTGGCGCTGTGCCGGTGCGGCAAGTCCGGCATCAAGCCGTTCTGCGACGGCAGCCACAAGCGCTCGGGCTTCTCCGCCCCGAGCGCACCGAGCCGGCCCCGGCCGGCGGCGGCGATCCTGCGCCAGGCGCGGCGGCCGGAGGGCCGGGCCGACTGAGGGCGGGGAGGACCGGAGGGGGGGGGGGGGGGGGGGGGGGGGGGGGGGGGGGGGGGGGGCGGGGGCGGGGGCCGGGGCCCGCGCCCCCCCCCCGCCCCCCAACCCCCCC
>NZ_JBJGZD010000015.1:0-116172 GCF_054050335.1 Geodermatophilus sp. SYSU D00698 | reverse complement strand
CCCCGGCCCCGGCGAGTGCATCACCAATCGCCGGGGCCACGGTCCTGTCAGCCGAAGTTGCTACCGGCCGCAGCTGCCGCGAAGGCGGCGTTCAGCTGGTTGGCGTCGCCGAGCACACCGACGTTGACGTTGCCGACGTTCAGTGCGACTGCGATGGCGAGGTTGCCGTTCTGCGAGAAGAAGCTCTGCATCGTGGTCCGCTCGGGCAGCAGCTCGACGGTCTGGTCCTCGAACATGGGATCTCCTCAGGATCGGTTCTGGGGATGAGGCCTGCCGGGATCAGGACTGCGGCGTCGCCGCCGAACCTCCCCGATCGCCCCGTGGACTGCCGGGCCCGGCCGCGGTCCGGGTCGACGGGCGAAAGTCTGGGCCGCGGCGTTGGAGGAGGACATCCGCGATCGCCACGTATCACGGCTGAGGCGCACACCGACTCCCGGCGCGCAGCCCACGGCCACATCTGCTCCCGCCACCTAGAGACGTTGCGGAAGCAGGCCGTCGGGCCCCGAGGGATCGGCACAGGGTGCGAGGCGGGTCGCCTCGGTGTCTTCCCGCCGCCGCGGCTGATCCGTGGCGAGCGGGGGCCCGGGTCGATCCGCTGATCCCACCGCAGGGCCGGCCGTACACGGACGCACCGGCCGGCCACGTACTCCGGATCGCGACGTGCTCGAAGGACCGCCGTCCTGCCCTCGACCGGAACGGCGTGGACCGACCGGGGTGCACAGGTCCCGCTGGACTGGTCCCGGGCCGGCCTCGACAGCGTCAGCGTGTCCGCGGACGGAGAGTGCGCCGGGCGGCCCGCACCGACCGCGGCAGGCGCGCGGGGCAGTGAGCACCACCTGTCGTCGACGCCGCCGGCTCGCCGCTGGACCCCGCCGTTCCAGCGCCACCCGCCACGACAGCGTGCTCGTCCAGTTGACCCCGGGCACCGTGCCGGCGGTCGGGCACGGCGGTCCCGGCCAGCCCCGTCGGCGACCGGTCGAGCTGCACCGACGAGGGCTGGGACGACCGCAGAACCAGCTGTTGCCGGCGCTGCCGCGCCATCACGTCCTGCATCGCCTGCAGCAGGTCGCCTGCAGCAGGTGGGACACCAGCGCCCGGCCCGGCCGCTACCACGGGTCGTCGAACGCGTCCTCGGCCGGCTGCTGTTCCGCAGACACCTCGCGCAGCGCTACGACGGCACTGCCACGACCACCACCGCGCTGGACCGGCTCTCCGTCACCCTCGACTGCGGCCGCCGGCCGCGGCGAGCCGATGCGACGTCTGCTCGAGCGGGCGCCTTTCGCCGACGCGCCCCGACCCGGGGGCTACTCCGGCCTTCGGTGTGGCGGGCGGCCACACGCCGACACCGCCCGTGGCTGAACCCGGCCGGACCCAGCGGTTATGTGCCCCCACCGTCTCTCCCCGAGACTGCCCGGGACCACGTCCCCCAGCCTCGCACCGCTCACGCCTCCGCACGGCAAGGCGAAGAGGGGTGGCCGAACCCGGCCACCCCTCTTCCATGCCCAACGGCTGCTGTGACAGCCGTTCACCACGTCCCTCAGCCGAAGAAGTTGCTCCCGGCAGCGGCGGCGGCGGCGGCGAGGTTGGCCTGGTTGGCGGTGCCGCCCAGCGCCACGTTGATGTTGCCGGAGTTCACGGCCGCGGCGACAGCGGTGTTGAAGTTCTGCGACGCGAACGAGAGGAACTGCATCGTGGTGCGCTCGGGCAGCAGCTCGACGGTCTGGTCCTCGAACATGGGATCTCCTCAGGATCGGTTCTGGGGATGAGGCCTGCCGGGATCAGGACTGCGGCGTCGCCGCCGGACCTCCCCGATCGCCCCGTGGACTGCCGGGCCCGGCCGCGGTCCGGGATCGGCAGGCGAAAGTCTCGGGCTGCGGCACGGACGACGGCATCAGTGGCCACCACCGATCTGGGCCGAGCCGGATCCCGGTCCCCGGCTCCGTCCACCACGGTGCCGGTCCCGTGCGGTACGTAGTTCAGGGAACGGGCACGCAACCACGGGAGCGGTCCCTCCCGGACCCGCCGGCCGGGTCGTAGTCTCTGCGGCCCCGGGCCGTCCCGGGTCGCCGGCCGGGTGCGCCGGCGGACCCCCGTCGACGCACCCCCGGCGACCCGGTGACCCGGTGGCCCGGTGGCCCGGTGGCCGAACACCCATGACTCGGCGACCCCCGTGACCCGAGCCACCGACCCGAACGGATCGTGACCGCTCGATGAACCGTGGCATCCGCCGCCGGGCCCTGGCCGCCGTCGTCCTCCCCGTGGCACTGCTGTCCGCCTGCTCGTCGCGGGACAGCGCGGACCTCTCGGTCTACGGGCAGTCGGTACGCGCCCCGGACGCCGCGGCAACCGACGGCGACCAGCCGGTGCCGGTGCTGCGGCCGGAGGTCCTGGCCGAGGTGCCGCACGACCCGTCGGCCTTCACCCAGGGGTTCGAGGTGCACGAGGGCGCCCTCTACGAGGGCACCGGGCTCGCGGGCCGGTCCCAGCTGCGCGAGGTCGACCCCGCGACCGGCGAGGTGCGGCGGTCCGCGCCGCTCCCCGGCCGGCTGTTCGGCGAGGGCATCACGGTGGTCGACGACCGCATCTGGCAGCTGACCTGGCAGGACGGGGTGGTGCTCGAGTGGGACCGGGCCACGCTCACCCTCCGGCAGGAGGTGCCGCTGGAGGGCGAGGGCTGGGGGCTGTGCTTCGACGGGACCCGCCTCGTGCGCAGCGACGGCACGGACCAGCTGCGCTTCCACGACCCCGTCACCTTCGCCGAGACCGGCTCGGTCGCCGTCACCTTCGACGACGAGCCGGTGACCCAGCTCAACGAGCTGGAGTGCGTCGACGGACAGGTCTGGGCGAACGTGTGGCCGTCCGACGTCCTCGTCCGCATCGACCCGGCGAGCGGGCGGGTGACCGCGCTGGTCGACACCGCCGGCCTGCTCGACCAGGAGCAGCGCGCGGACGCCAACGCGGTCCTCAACGGCATCGCCGCCCTGGGCGACGACGAGTACCTGCTCACCGGCAAGCTGTGGCCCGTCTCGTTCCGCGTGCGGTTCGTGGAGTAGTCCGGTCCGCCGGTGCGGGCGCGCCCGGTCCCGGGCACCGTGTCGTCCCCGGCCGTCCCGCACCAGCGGGCGGGCACCACGGACGCAGCCGGTCGGCACCACCGAGGTGCGGGCAGGGACCACGGGACCGGTCCGGGGACCGCACCCTGCGCCGCCGCGACGTGCTGGGATGGCGCGACGAGGGGTGCGTCGCCCGCCGGCGGCGTCCCGACGACCACCCCACGACCGTCCGGAGGTACCCGTGGAGAGTCGGTTCCCCGTCCTGCTCTCGGCGCTGCTCCTGGTGTGCGCCTCGTTCTCCTGGAGCAGCTCCGCCGGTCCTGCCGGTCCGCTGTCCGGGTGGCTGAGCTCGATCGGCGTCAGCGCCGCCGTGGGGGGCGGCTCCGGGTCCGTGAGCCTGGTGTCGTGCTCCGGGGACTCCTGCTCGGTGACGCTGGGAGGGAGCGGCGCCCGGGCCCACGTGCTCGGGACGACGATCGGGCTCACCGGGATCGACGGCCCCTCGGCGACCCTCCGGGTCGAGGACCGGGACGTCTCCTGCACGGTGGGGCGGACGACCTCGGTGGGCGGGCTGCAGCTGACCTGCACGGAGGTCGCGGACGGCCGGGTGGCGTTCACGGTCACCCGCGGCTGAGGTCCGACCGCCGGCGGCGGCCTCGGCCCGCCGCCGCGCGATCGGCCGGCCGGCTCAGCCGGTGGGCACCTCGGCGTCGAGGATGGCGCCGAGCACGCCGTTGACGTAGGCCGGCGAGTCGTCGGTGGACAGCGCGCGGGCGAGTTCCACGGCCTCGTCGATGACGACGGCGTCGGGCACGTCGTCGGCCCAGAGCAGCTCGAACACCGCCATGCGCAGGATCGCGCGGTCGACGTCGGGGAGGCGCTCGAGCGACCAGCCGCGGGCGTGCTGCCCGATCAGCTCGTCGATGCGCGCCTGGTGCGCCGCCACGCCCTCGACCAGCCGGACGGCGTGGTCGGGGACGGGCGGCGACGGGTCGGCGATCCGCTCGCGCAGCAGCTCCACCGGGTCGGTGCCCCGCAGGTCCGCCTCGTAGAGGACGTCGACGGCGCGCTTGCGCGCCTTGGTGCGGGCAGCCATGGCTCGGAGGGGTGCGTCAGTTGGCGCGGCCGAGGTACCGGCCGTCGCGGGTGTCGACCTTGAGCTTGTCGCCGGTGTTGACGAACAGCGGCACGTTGATCTGCGCGCCGGTCTCGAGGGTGGCGGGCTTGGTGCCGCCGGTGGAGCGGTCGCCCTGCAGGCCCGGGTCGGTGTGCTGGACGACGAGCTCCATGGTCACCGGCAGCTCGACGTAGAGCGGGGTGCCCTCGTGCACCGCGACGACGACCTCGGTGTTGTCGAGCAGGTAGTCCGCGCCGCTGCCGACGGTCTCGGCCGGCACGTAGATCTGCTCGAAGGTGTCGCCGTCCATGAACACGAAGTCGTCGCCCTCGCGGTACAGGTAGGTCATGTTCCGCTTGTCGACGGTGGCCGTGTCGACCTTGGTGCCGGCGTTGAAGGTGCGGTCGACGACCTTGCCCGAGAGCACGTTCTTCAGCGTCGTCCGCACGAACGCGCCGCCCTTGCCGGGCTTGACGTGCTGGAACTCGGTGACGGACCACAGCTGGCCGTCGAGGTTGAGGACCATGCCGTTCTTGAGGTCGTTGGTGGTAGCCATCTAGAGGACCAGCAGTTCCTTGCTCGTGAGGGTCAACAACTCGGGCGCGTCCGCCGTGACGACGAGCGTGTCCTCGATCCGGACACCGCCGTGTCCGGGGAGGTAGACCCCCGGCTCCACGGTGACGGCCATGCCGGCGGCCAGACTACCCGCGCCCAGCGGGCCGATGCCCGGCGCCTCGTGGATCTCCAGCCCCACCCCGTGCCCCAGGCCGTGGGGGAAGTGGTCGGCGTGCCCGGCCGCGGCGATGACGTCGCGGGAGGCGGCGTCGACGGCGACGACGTCGGCCCCGACCGCCAGCGCCGCCCGCCCGGCCGCCTGCGCCTCGGCCACCAGCGCATAGACCTCGCGCTGCCAGTCGGCGGCGTGCCCGAGCACCAGCGTGCGGGTCATGTCGGAGTGGTAGCCGTCGACGGTCGCGCCGAAGTCGAGCTTGAGGAGGTCGCCGCCGGCCAGCACCGTGCGGTCGGGCCGGTGGTGCGGGATCGCGGAGTTCGCGCCGGTGGCCACGATCGTCTCGAACGACGGCGCCTCGGCGCCCAGCGTCAGCATGCGGGCGTCGAGCTCCCGGCCGACCTCCAGCTCGGTGCGCCCGGGCCGCAGCGCGCCCTCGGCGGCGAGCTCGGCCAGCGCCTGGTCGGCGACCGCGCACGCCCGGCGCAGCGCCGCGACCTCGTCGTCGTCCTTGACCGCGCGCAGCTCCTCGACCGCGCGGCGGACCGACACCAGCTCCGGCACGGTCCCGCCGGCCGCGGCGTCGGCGAGCACCCGCTCGAGCTGGGCCAGCCCGTCGACGGTGACCACGTGGCTCTCGTAGCCGATCCGGCCCGCGCCGCGGCGCACCGCCTCCTGCGCGAGCGCGGGCACCGTGCCGCGGTCGACCAGCAGCTCGACGTCGGGCACCTGGGTGCCGGCCTGGGTCGTGTACCGGCCGTCGGTGCCGAACAGGTCGGCCCCGTCGGTGCGCAGCAGCAGCGCGCCGTTGGACCCGGTGAACCCGGTCAGGTACCGGACGTTGAGCAGGTCGGTCACCAGGACGGCGTCCAGCCCGCGCTCGGCGGCGGTCGCCCGCAGCCGCTCCCGCCGTTCGGCCGCCCTGCTCACGAGGCCCCCTTCGCCGCCAGGTACCGCAGCGCCAGCTCGTAGCCGTGCACGCCGAGCCCGGCGATGACGCCGTCGGCGACGCGGGAGACGTAGGAGTGGTGCCGGAACTCCTCGCGCCGGTGGATGTTCGAGATGTGCACCTCCACGACCGGTGCGGTCACCGCGGCCAGGGCGTCGTGCAGCACCACCGAGGTGTGCGACCAGCCGCCGGGGTTGACCACGACCGGGTCACCGGCGTCGGTCGCCTCGTGCACCCAGCCGAGCAGCTCGGCCTCGGAGTCGGTCTGCCGCACCCGCACGGCGAGCCCGAGCCCGGCGGCGGCCTCCTCGACCGTCGCCACGAGCTCCGCGTACGTCGTCGTGCCGTAGACCTCGGGCTCGCGGGTGCCGAGCCGGCCCAGGTTGGCGCCGTTGAGGACCTGGATCGTCACGCTGCCTCCGCCACTGCGGCCCACGCCGCGTCCAGCCACGCCTGCTCGGGGTCGGTCAGGATCGTCGGGTTGCCGATGCCGTCGAGGACGACGAACCGCAGCGTCGCCCCGCGGGCCTTCTTGTCCACGCGCATCACCGCCTGCAGCGCCGCCCAGTCACCCCGGTAGCGGGTCGGCAGGCCCATCGCCGCCACCAGCTCGCGGTGCCGGTCGGCCTCCGCGCGGGGGAGCAGGCCGGCCTGCGCGCCGAGCTCGGCGGCGAAGACCAGCCCGACGGCGACCGCCTCGCCGTGCCGCCAGCGGAAGTCCTCGACCCGCTCGATGGCGTGGCCGAGGGTGTGCCCGTAGTTGAGGTACTCGCGGACGCCGGTGTCGAACAGGTCCTGGCCCACCGCGTCGGCCTTGACCCGCACGGCCCGTTCCACGAGCTCCCCGGTGTCGCGCCGGCCCGTGGGGTCGGCGGCGAGCAGGTCGAGGATCGTGCCGTCGGCGATGAACCCGCACTTGACCACCTCGGCCATCCCGGCGCGGAACTCCGCCTCCGGGAGCCCGGCGAGCACGTCGGTGTCGGCGAGGACGCCGGCCGGCGGGTGGAACGCGCCGACGAGGTTCTTGCCGGCGCCGGTGTTGATGCCGGTCTTGCCGCCCACCGCGGCGTCGACCATGCCGAGCACGCTGGTCGGGAGGTGCACCACGCGGACGCCGCGGGTCCAGGTGGCGGCGAGGAACCCGGCGAGGTCGGTGACCGCTCCCCCGCCGACGCCGACGACGGCGTCCGAGCGGGTCAGCCCGAGCCGGCCGAACTCCTCCCAGGCGGCCGCGGCGACCGCGGCGGTCTTCGCCGCCTCGCCGTCGGGGACGACGACGGCCTCGGCGGCCACCCCGGCGGTCTGCAGCGTCTCGACGGCGGCGCCGGCGAGCGCGGCCAGCGGCGGGCTGTGCACGACCGCGGCCTTGGGCGTCCCGGCGAGCAGCAGGCCCAGCTCGGCCTGCGCGCCCGGCCCGATGACGACGTCGTAGGGCTTCTCGCCCGGGACGGTCACGCGCCTCACCGGGCGGTCCCGGCGGGCAGGGCGGACAGCACGTCCGCGACGACGTCCTCCGGCGTGCGGCCGGCGGTGGGCACGACCACGGTGGCGACCTCCGCGTAGAGCGGGGCGCGCTGCTCGAGCAGGGTGCGCAGCATCGCCCGCGGGTTGACCGCCAGCAGCGGGCGGTCCCGGGACAGGCCGGCCCGGCGGGCGGCCGAGGGGACGTCGACGTCGAGGTGGACGACGGTGCCGCCGGCGCGGCCGTAGCCGACCAGCGACTCGCGGGTGGCGGCGCTGAGCACCGCGCCGCCACCGAGCGCGAGGACGCCGTCGTGCTCCCCGAGCGCGCGGGCGACCGCCTGCTCCTCCAGCGCCCGGAAGTGCGGCTCGCCGTGCGTGACGAACAGGTCGGCGACGCTGGTGCCGGCGGCGGCCTCGACGTCGGCGTCGGTGTCCCGGAACGGCAGTCCCAGCGCGGTCGCCACCGCCGTCCCGACGGTCGTCTTGCCCGACGCCGGCGGGCCGACGAGGACGAGGACGGGCCGCGTCACCGGTACGGGAGCGCGTCGAGGTAGGCCTGCGCGTTGCGGCGGGTCTCGGCCACCGAGTCGCCGCCGAACTTCTCCAGCGCGGCGTCGGCGAGCACCAGCGCGACCATCGCCTCCATCACCACCGCCCCGCGGGGCACCGCGCAGGCGTCGCTGCGCTGGTTGATCGCGACCGCGGCGTCCCCGGTGGCGACGTCGACGGTGGCCAGCGCCCGCGGCACGGTGGAGATCGGCTTCATCGCCGCGCGCACGCGCAGCGCCTCGCCGTTGGTCATGCCGCCCTCGATGCCGCCGGCGCGGTCGGTGACCCGGCGCAGCCGGCCGTCCTCGCTGACGATCTCGTCGTGGGCCACCGAGCCCCGGCGGCGGGCGGTCTCCAGGCCGTCGCCGACCTCCACCGCCTTGACCGACTGCACGCCCATGAGCGCCGCGGCCAGCCGGGCGTCGAGGCGGCGGTCCCAGTGCACGTGGCTGCCCAGGCCCGGCGGCAGCCCGTGGACGACCACCTCGACGACGCCGCCGAGCGTGTCGCCGTTCTTCCGGGCGTCGTCGACCTCGGCGACCATCGCCTCGCTGGAGGCCGGGTCGGCGCAGCGCACCGGGTCCTCGTCGATGCGCGGGTTGTCCTGCGGGCCGGGCAGCACGCCGTCGGGGACGGTGACCGGGCCGATCGCGACGACGTGACTGACCACCTCGACGCCGAGCGCCTGCCGCAGGAACGCCTTCGCGACGGCGCCGAGCGCCACCCGGGCGGCGGTCTCCCGGGCGCTGGCCCGCTCCAGCACCGGGCGGGCGTCGTCGAAGCCGTACTTCTGCATGCCGGCGAGGTCGGCGTGGCCGGGCCGCGGCCGGGTCAGCGGCGCGTTCCGGGCCTGGCCCTCGAGCACCGCGGGGTCGACCGGGTCGGCCGACATGACCGTCGTCCACTTGGGCCACTCGGTGTTGCCCACCTGGACCGCGATCGGCCCCCCCATGGTCAACCCGTGCCGGACGCCCCCGGTGAGGGTGACGACGTCCTGCTCGAAGGACATCCGCGCGCCCCGGCCGTGGCCCAGCCGGCGGCGGGCCAGGTCGACGTCGAGGTCGGAGGTCTGCACCCGCACGCCGGCGGGCAGGCCCTCGAGGATGGCGGTGAGCTGCTGGCCGTGCGACTCACCGGCGGTCAGCCAGCGCAACATGGCGCCGATTCTGCCAGTCGGTGTCGTCACGCCAGCGGCCCCTCGACCACCAGGGCGAGGACCGCGCCGAGCAGCAGCGGCGGGCCGAACGCGACGGGCGTGGTCCAGCCGGCCCGGCCGGTCGCCACCAGGACGAGCGAGGCGGCGGCACCGGCGAGCAGGCCGAGGAACACGCCCGCGAGCAGCACGCCCCAGCCGGCCCAGCCCAGCAGCAGCCCGAGCAGCGCGAGCAGCTTGACGTCGCCGAGGCCCAGCCCCGACGGCCCGGCCAGGGCGGCGAGCAGCGCGATCCCGCCGGCGGCGGCCGCGGCGAGCAGCGCCCGCAGCAGCGCGGGCCAGGTGCCGAGCAGGGCGGCGTCGGCGAGCAGGGCGGCGGCGCACACGGCCGCGGCCGGGAGCGTGACCCGGTCGGGCAGCCGGTGGACGGCGAGGTCGACCTGGGCGAGGACGACGGCGGCGCCGGCGGCCCAGGCGTAGGCGGCGGTCGCCGGGCGGGCGCCGGTGAGCAGCACCGTGCCGCACAGCAGCAGGACGAGGACGAGCGCGGTGAGCAGCGCGCGGGCGGGCCTGGCCCGTGCCGCGGGGTCCCGGCCGGCCAGCCGGACGGCGGCGCGCGCCAGCAGCGGACCGAGCGCCGCGGCGGCCAGGACGGCGGCCGCCAGCAGCAGCTCGCGCGGGACCGTCGGGCTCAGCGGGCGTCCAGCGCGGCGCGCATGGGGCCCAGCGGCGCGGGCAGCCCGGTCATCAGCTCGACCTGCACCGTGGCCTGCCAGAACAGCATCTCGATGCCGCTGACCACCGTGGCGCCGGCCCGGTCGGCCGCGGCGGCCACCGGCGTGGGCCACGGCGCGTAGAGCACGTCGAGCACCGTCTGCCCGGCGTGCCAGCCGAGGCCCGCGAGGTCCCGGTGCGCGCCGATCGGCACGGTGCTGACGACGACCGGCGCCTCGACCGGGCCGGGCTCCAGGACGCGGACCACGGCCTCCACCCCGAGGACCCCGAGCACCCGGGTGACGTCGGCGGCGCGGGACGGGTCGCGGACCAGCACGTCGACCGACTCCGCGCCGAGCTCGGCCAGCGCGACGGCGGCGGCCGCGGCCGTCCCGCCCGCGCCGACGATCGCCGCGTGGGAGACCCGCTCGACGCCGCCGGCCTGCAGCGCCATGCCGACGCCGTGGGCGTCGGTGTTCTCCGCCCGCCAGCCGGCGTCGGTGTGCACGAGGGTGTTCGCCGCGCCCAGCAGCCGGGGCAGCGGCTCGACGGCGTCGGCGACGGCGACCGCCGCCTGCTTGCACGGCATGGTCACCGAGAACCCCCGCCACTCCGGGCCGAGGCCGGCGACCAGGTCGGGCAGGTCCTCGGCGCCCACGTCGAGCGCGTCGTAGGTCCAGCCGGTCAGGCCGAGCGCGGCGTAGGCGGCGCGGTGCAGCAGCGGGGAGAGCGAGTGCCCGACCGGGCGGCCGACGACGGCCGCCCGGCCGGGCGGGGCCGGTGCGGGCACGGGCCGGTCAGCCACCACACCCGAGGCCGGCGTCGGCGCACCGCTGGCGGGCCGCCAGGAACTCGTCGTAGCTGGCGGTGAAGAAGTGCCGCCCGTCCGGGGACTCCAGCACGTAGTACAGGAGGTCCCCGGTCGTCGGCGCCAGCGCCGCCTCCAGGCTCGCCTCACCGGGCGCCGCGATCGGCGTCGGCGGGAGGCCGGCCCGGGTCCGCGTGTTGTACGGGCTGTCGGTCTGCAGGTCGGTGACGGTGAGGTCGTTGCCGTTCTTGCCGAGCCCGTAGGCCAGCGTCGCGTCGATCCCGAGCGGGATGCCCTGCGACAGGCGGTTGTAGACGACCTGCGCCACGTCCACCCGCTCGTCGTCGACCTTGGTCTCCCGCTCGATCATCGAGGCGACGACGACGACGTCGTACACCGAGCGCCCGGCCGCGGCGGCCCGCTGCTCGAGCTGCACGTCGGCCGCCGTGTCGGTGAACCGGGAGACCATCGCGCGCAGCACGTCGACGGCGGTGTCGTCGGGCTCGACGTCGTAGGTGGCCGGGAACAGGAAGCCCTCGAGCTGCCCGTTCGCGTAGGCCGGCAGGCCCAGCGCGGCCGGGTCGGCGGCCGCCGCCTGGAGTTCCTCGATCGGCGTGCCCGTCGCCTCGGAGATCCGCTGCAGCGTGCCCGCGAGCGTGGAGCCCTCGGGGACGGTGACCCGCGAGACCTGCCGGGCGGCCGGGTCGAGCAGCAGGTCGAGGGCGGCCTGGCCGCTCATCTGCGACCGCAGCTCGTAGACGCCGGGCTGGATGCCGGTCGCCGCCGCGTTCGCCTCGGCGGCGTCGACGAACGGCTCGGAGGAGGCGATGACGTCGGCGTCGACGAGGGTGCGGGCGATGTCGCTGAGGGTGTCGCCCTCGCCGACGCGCACCTCGACGCTGCCGGTGCCCGCGCCGGCGTAGTCCTCGGCCTCGGGGTTGACCAGGCCGATGAGGGCCCTGCCGCCGAAGACGATGCCGGCGACGAGCCCGGCGAGGACCAGCAGCGCCAGGACGTTGGCCAGCGGGCTGCGGCGGCGGCCGGAGCGCCGGCGGGGCGCGGGTGCGGCCTCGTGGTCGTCGTAGAGGTCGCCGTCGTGGAGGTCGCCGTCGTGGAGGTCGGCGTCGTGGAGGTCGGCGTCGTGGAGGTCGGCGGAGCCGGTCTCGTCGGGGTCGTCGCCGAAGACGGCGGCGTGCCCGTGCTCCTCGGCCTCGTCGCGGGCGCGCCGGCCGCGCCGGCGGGGGCGGTCCGCGCTGCCGGCGCCGAGGACCTCGAGGCCGCCGGTGGGGTCCTCGTCGTCGGCGGGCTCGTCGTGCGGGCCGACGGCGGCCGCGGCCACGGTGGGCGCGTCGTCGGGGTCGGTGGTCTCGTTGCGGCGGGCGAGCTTCGACCACGGGCCGGACGGCCGCGGCGGGACGCCGGGCAGCGGCGGCACGGGCTGGCTGTCGCCGGGCAGCGGGCCGGTGCGGTCGTCCTCGGGCGCGCCGCCCCCGGCACCGGCGTCGGCGTCGTCCGGGGCGGCGTGCCGGCCGGCGGTCACCGGCCGGACGTCACGGTCCAGCAGGCCGGCGCGGGACGGGGTGCCGGGACGGGCCGGGCCGGGGCCGAGGGGCAGCCGTGTCGTCTGCGGGCCGGCCGGCCAGGCACCCGCGGGGGGTGCCGGGACGTCCGGCATGCCGGGGAGGCCCCGCCCGTACGGCGGGACCGGACCGGTCACCGGCACACCTCGCTGACGCTCGGCGTACCGGTGCCCACCGGTGCTGTGCCCTTGCACGACCTCGCGAGCCCGGTCACGAGCGCCCCCGCTGGGCGTCGAGATACGCCTGGAGGATGACCACGGCGGCGGCCTGGTCGATCACGGGACGCTGGGCGCGGCTGTCGAGCCCGTTGGCCCGCAGGGAACTGGCTGCGGTCACGGTGGAGAGCCTCTCGTCGACGAGGTGCACGGGCACGCTGCCGATGC
The DNA here is from genome assembly GCF_054050335.1 of Geodermatophilus sp. SYSU D00698. NCBI lineage: Bacteria > Bacillati > Actinomycetota > Actinomycetes > Geodermatophilales > Geodermatophilaceae > Geodermatophilus > Geodermatophilus sp. SYSU D00698. The sequence continues at coordinate 103,672 of NZ_JBJGZD010000015.1, read as the reverse complement.
GCCCGGCGAGTGACCGAGAGTAGGCACGCGCTTCCCGGGCGGAGGCGCCCGACGCACCCGACAGGTGCCTCGGCTCCCCCACGATCACCTCTGTCACCTCGTGTTCCTCGACGAGGGCGGCGATCCGGTCGAGGTCGCCGCCGTCGCGGCGGCGCTCCACGGTCTCCAGCGGGCTGGCCAGCGTGCCGGTGGGGTCCGACAGCGCGACGCCGATCCGCACCGTGCCGACGTCGAGCCCGAGCCGGCGGCCCTGGCGGGACCGGCGCGGCGGCAGCGGCAGCCCCGCGGGCAGCCCCTGGGACAGGTCGATCTCGGTGGTCTCGTTGCGCACCGGCGGGAAGCCGGCACGCAGGTCGATCTGCTCGGTGCGGTGGTGCACCGGCTGCTGCGCCGGGGGCGGGGTCTGCCGGGGCCGCGACGGCGGCACCGCCGGGCGGCCCTGCACGCGCCGCTCCCCCACCGGACCGGTCTCGTCGGGGCGCTGCTCGGGCACTCCGCTCACCTCCCTGTGGCGGTCGCGACCGCCTCTTCGCCGGCCTGCAGGGCGGCGGGTATGCCGCCCGGGTCCGTGCCGCCGCCCTGGGCGACGTCGGGCTTGCCACCACCGCGGCCCCCCACCGGGGCCGCCGCGGCACGCAGCACGTCGCTGGCGGACAACCCGCGCTGCTGGGCGGCGGGGTTCAGTGCTGCGACCAGAGCCACCTTGCCCCCCGACTCCGAGGCCAGCAAGACGACCGCGGGACGCTCGCCGAGCCGCCCGCGGACGTCCAGGGCGAGGGTCCGCAGGTCACCGCCGGACAGGCCGGCCGGCGCCGCGGTGACGACGGCGACCCCGCCGACGTCCGTCGCGCCCGCCGCCAGCTGACCGGCCGCGGCCTGGGTCTGCTGGGCGCGCAGGTCGGCGACCTCCCGCTCCACGTCGCGCAGCCGGGACAGGATGCCGCCGACCCGGTCGACCAGCCCGTCGGTGGGCGACTTGAGCAGCTCGCCGAGCTGGCGCACCAGGTCGCGCTCGCGGGCCAGGTAGCGGAAGCCCTCGAGGCCGACGACGGCCTCCACGCGCCGCGCGCCCGAGCCGACCGACGACTCGCCGGTCAGCGCGAGCGTGCCGATCTGCGCGGAGCCGGCGACGTGCGTGCCACCGCACAGCTCGCGCGACCAGGGGCCGCCGATCTCGACGACGCGCACCTGCTCGCCGTAGGTCTCGCCGAACAGCGCCAGCGCGCCGATCGCCTGCGCCTCGGGCAGCGTCATGTAGGTGGCGGTGACCCGGTGGTCGGCGCGCACGGCCGCGTTGGCGACGTCCTCGATGTCGTGCCGCTGCTGCAGGGTGAGCGCCCCCTGCCAGGCGAAGTCCAGCCGCAGGTAGCCCGGGCGGTTGTAGGAGCCCGACTGCAGCGCCTGCGGGCCGAGCACCTGGCGCAGCGCGGCGTGCACCACGTGCGTGCCCGAGTGCGCCTGGCAGGCCGACAGCCGCCACTCGCGGTCCACCTCGGCGGTGAGCTCCGCGCCCTCGGCCAGCTCGCCCTCGAGGACCCGGACCTGGTGCACGACCAGGCCCTTGACCGGCCGCTGCACGTCGAGCACCTCGGCGCGGCCGCCGTCCCAGGTCAGCGTGCCGGCGTCGGCGACCTGGCCGCCGGACTCGGCGTAGAACGGCGTCCGGTCCAGGACCACGCGGGTGACCTCGCCCGGCCCGGCCGGCGCGGCCGGGGCACCCTCCTCCGCGGCGAGGTCGGCGACCAGGCCGAGCACGCGGGAGTCGGTGCGCAGGGTGGAGTAGGCCCGCCAGTCGGTGGGGCCGTGGTCGGCCAGCAGCCGGCGGTAGGCCAGGACGTCGACCGAGCCGGTGCGCTTGGCGCGGGCGTCGGCGCGGGCCCGGTCGCGCTGCTGCTGCATGAGCGCGCGGAAGCCGTCCTCGTCGACGGTCACGCCCTGCTCGGCGGCCATCTCGAGGGTGACGTCGATCGGGAAGCCGTAGGTGTCGTGCAGGGAGAACGCCTGCTCCCCCGACAGCGACGGCGTCCCGGCGGCCTTGGCCCGCGCGACGGCGGTGTCGAACAGCGCGGTGCCCGAGGCGAGGGTGCGGCGGAACGCCTCCTCCTCGGCGTAGGCCACGGCGGAGATGCGGTCGAAGTCGGTGACCAGCTCGGGGTAGCTCGCGCCCATCGCGTCGCGGGACACCGGCAGCAGCTCGGGCAGCGTGGCGGCGTCGACGCCGAGCAGCCGCATCGAGCGGACCGCGCGGCGCAGCAGCCGGCGGAGGATGTAGCCGCGGCCCTCGTTGCCGGGGGTGACGCCGTCGCCGATGAGCATCAGGCCGCTGCGGACGTGGTCGGCGACCACGCGCAGCCGGACGTCGGCGTCGTGGTCCTTGCCGTAGGTGACGCCGGCGAGGTCGGCGGCGCGGCGCAGCACCGGCGCCACCTCGTCGATCTCGTACATGTTGTCGACGCCCTGCAGCAGGAAGGCCACCCGCTCCAGGCCCATGCCGGTGTCGATGTTCTTCTTCGGCAGCTCGCCGACGATCCGGAAGTCCTCCTTGCTCCGGACGTCGGTGAGCTCGTACTGCATGAAGACGAGGTTCCAGATCTCCAGGAACCGGTCACCGGCCGTGTCGACCAGCGGGCCGCCGTCGGGGCCGTACGCGGGGCCGCGGTCGAAGTAGATCTCCGAGCACGGGCCGCCGGGGCCGTCGGCGCCGGTGTGCCAGTAGTTGTCCTTCTTGCCCAGCCGCTGGATGCGCTCGAGCGGCAGCCCGGCGATGCGGTGCCAGGCCTCGGCGGCCTCGTCGTCGTCGAGGTAGACGGTGACCCAGATGCGGTCGGGGTCGAAGCCCAGCCCGCCGTCCTCCACCCGCCCGGTGACCAGGTCCCAGGCGTGCTGGATCGCCCCCTCCTTGAAGTAGTCCCCGAAGGAGAAGTTGCCGTTCATCTGGAAGAACGTGCCGTGGCGGGTGGTCTTGCCCACCTCCTCGATGTCGAGGGTGCGCACGCACTTCTGCACGCTGGTGGCCCGCGGGAACGGCGCGGGCTCGCGGCCGGTCAGGTAGGGGATGAACGGCACCATGCCGGCGACGGTGAACAGCAGGGAGGGGTCCGGCGACACCAGCGAGGCGCTGGGGACGACGGTGTGGCCGCGCTGCTCGAAGTGCTGCAGGAAGCGGCGGCGGATCTCGGCGGTCTGCATGGCCTACTCGGTCTCCGGCGACAGGGGCAGGGTGGCGGGGGCGGCCCCCGCGGGGTGGGTGCTCAGCGGTCGGCGGCGTGGGCGCCGCGTCGCCCGGGGAGCTGGAGCTGGGTCGTGTCGCGCTCGGGCAGCGGCGCGTCGAGCCCGGTGCCGGAGCGCAGCTCCTCCTCGCGGGCCGCGGCCGCGGCGCGCACGTCGGCGCCGAACTCACCGATCGCGTCGGCGAGGTCGCGCAGGCCCTCGACCAGCGCGCCGGCGATGCCCTGCGGGGTGAGCTTCTCCGCGGCCCGGGACAGCTTGCGGACGACGAGCGCGCCGATGGTGATGCCCATCGCCAGCCAGAACAGCCGGCGCATCAGGCGGCCCGCCGGGCGGCGCGGCGCGCGCGGCGCTCGGCCTTGTCACGGGCGGCGGCCTCGGCGATCGCCTGGCCCTCGCGGCGCTTCCTCGTCGCGCTGCGGACGCCGTAGCTGAACGCGGCGACCTTGATCAGCGGGCTGCCCACGGTGGCGGCGACGACGCTGGTCAGCGCCGCGACATTGCTCGACACGTTCGCCGCGTTGCCGGTGATGTCGTCGACCCGCTCGAGGTTGCTGTTGACCTGGGCGATCGTCGTCTGCGCCTGGGTGAGGATCGGCCGGCTCTCCTCCCGGGTCTGCCGGATGGTCAGCGTGGCCTCGTCCAGCGTGCGTCCCAGCTTCAGCAGCGGGACGGCCAGCAGCAGCACCAGCAGCACCAGCGCCAGGGCGGCGATCAGTCCGGCCCACTCTCCTGCGGACACGCGGCGTCTCCTCTTCTCCGTCGGCGGCCGGCGTGGTCGGCAACGACCGGCGTGGCAACAGTAGTCGCGGCCTCCGGCGCCCATCGGGTGCGCCGGACGACGCCGGCCCGTCAGGCGCCGCGGCCCGCCCGCTCCGCGCCCCGGCTCTCCCGCGGGTGCCGGCGGACGATCGCCCGGAGCTTGCCCAGGCGGGCGCCGATGCCCGCCTCCGCGCCGCGCGGCGTGGGCCGGTAGTAGTCGCGGCCGACCAGCCCGTCGGGCGGGTACTGCTGCGGCACGATCCCGTCGGGCGCGTCGTGCGGGTAGACGTAGGTCGAGCCGTGGCCCAGCTTCTCGGCCCCGGCGTAGTGGGCGTCGCGCAGGCCGGCCGGGACCGGCCCGCCCCGGCCCGCGCGGACGTCGGCCACCGACTCGCCGATCGCCACCGTGACCGCGTTCGACTTCGGGGCGGTGGCCAGGTGGACGACGGCGTGCGCCAGCGGGAAGTGCCCCTCGGGCATGCCGATGAGCTGCACCGCCTGCGCGGCGGCGACCGCGGTCTGCAGCGCCGTCGGGTCGGCCATGCCGATGTCCTCGCTGGCGGAGATGACCAGCCGGCGGGCGATGAACCGCGGGTCCTCCCCCGCCACCACCATGCGGGCGAGGTAGTGCAGCGCGGCGTCGACGTCGCTGCCGCGGATCGACTTGATCAGCGCGCTGGCGACGTCGTAGTGCATGTCGCCCTGGCGGTCGTAGCGCACCGCCGCCTGCGCGACGGCGGTCTCCAGGGTGACCAGGTCGATCTCGGCCGCACCCGCGGCCCGCGCGGCACCCGCGCCGGACTCCAGCGCGGTCAGCGCCTTGCGCCCGTCGCCGCCGGCCACGCGCACGAGGTGCTCCTCGGCCTCGGGGCTCAGCGTGAGCGCCCCGCCGAGCCCGCGGTCGCTGGTCAGCGCCCGGTGCAGCAGCGTGCGGACGTCGTCGTCGGACAGCGGCTGCAGCGCGAGCACGAGGCTGCGGGACAGCAGCGGGCTGACGACGGAGAAGAACGGGTTCTCGGTGGTGGCGGCGATCAGGCTGACGATGCGGTCCTCGACGGCCGACAGCAGCGAGTCCTGCTGGGTCTTGGAGAACCGGTGCACCTCGTCGATGAACAGCACGGTGCGCCGGCCGGCGTAGGTGAGCTCCCGCTTGGCGGCGGTGATGACCGCCCGGACCTCCTTGACGCCGGCGTCGAGCGCCGACAGCTGCACGAACTGCCGCTTGGTGGCCAGCGAGATGACGTGCGCCAGCGTCGTCTTGCCGGTGCCCGGCGGGCCGTAGAGGACCAGCGACATCGGCTCGTCGGCCTCCACCAGGCGGCGCAGCGGCGCCCGCGGGCCGAGCAGGTGGGACTGGCCGACGACCTCGTCGAGGGAGCGCGGGCGCATGCGCACCGCCAGCGGCGCGCCCGGGTCGACGACGTCGCTCCCGGCCTCCGCCGGCTCGTCGAACAGGCTCGTCACGGGTAGCGACGCTACCCGCGGGGCACGACAGCCCCGTGCAGCAGCGACGCATCGGAGACCGCACCGTCAGCGCGATCGGCCTGGGGGCCATGCCCCTGTCGACCAAGACCGAGCGGCCGACCCGCGAGGAGGCGGTCGCCGTCGTCCACGCGGCGCTGGACGCCGGCGTGACCCTGGTCGACACCGCCGACGCCTACGCCCGCGACGAGGCCGAGTTCGGGCACAACGAGACGCTCGTGGCCGAGGCGCTGGCCTCCTGGGGCGGCGATCCCTCGCAGGTGCTCGTGGCGACCAAGGGCGGGCACACCCGGCGGGGCACCGACTGGGAGCTCGACGGGTCGCCGGCCCACCTGCGACGGGCGTGCGAGGCCTCGCTGCGGCGGCTGGGCGTGGACGCGATCGGGCTGTACCAGTACCACCGGCCCGACCCGGACACGCCGTGGGAGGACTCGATGGGCGCGCTGCGGCAGCTCGCCGACGACGGCCTGGTGCAGATGGTCGGCATCTCCAACGCCGACGTCGCGCAGATCGACGTCGCCCGCGCCATCGTCGGCCCGGCGCTGGCGGCCGTGCAGAACCAGTTCTCGCCGGGGTGGCGGTTCTCGGCCGACGAGGTGCAGCACTGCGCGGCGCACGGGCTCGCGTTCCTGCCGTGGAGCCCGTTCGGCGGTGTGACCGCGGCCGGGTCGCTGTCGGCCACCGCGCCGGCGTTCGCGGAGGTCGCGTCCGAGCTGGGCGTGTCGGTGTACCGGGTGACGCTGGCCTGGCACCTCGCCCAGGCCGACGTCGTCGTGCCCATCCCCGGCGCGTCGCGGCCGGCGTCCATCCAGGACTCGGCCGCCGCGGCCGACCTGGAGCTCACCCGGGACCAGCTGGCCCGCCTGAACGGCTGAGGCTCCGTGTCGATCACCGGGTGCGTGCACGACACCGCGCGGGACACGCCGCGCCTCCGTGCACGGATCCGATGATCACGGACGACGGCCCGTCGCGACGCACAGCCGACCGCTCCGTCCACAGATGACCGGGCACGGGGTCACGCACGCGGCCGGACCCGACGGTGGCCGGGTGGAACCCCTGGATCTCGGTTCGAGCTGAACGTGGCGAGACGCACGGGCCCGTGGCGCCACCCGGCGGCAGATCGCGGCGGGCGGCGAGGAACGGAGCCGCGGCCTCTACCTCTCGTACGCCGAGGCGGCCTCGTTCCGCGCCCGGTGTGCGGCCTGGACCCGCCTGCTGCCGCCGGACGCCGCCTTCGGGCTGGAGAGCGCCGCGGTGCTGCACGGCGCCCACCGTGACCCTCCACCTGAGGTACAGGTGGTGCTGCGCCCGCGGCCGGTCCTCCCGGAGCGGCGCGGCCTGGTCGTCGCGGTGAGGCAGCTCCGGCGCGAGGACGTCGTCGTCGCGGGCGGTCTGCGTGTCACCTCGGGCGCGCAGACCCTCCTCGACCTGGCGGCCGTCCTGCCGCCCGCCGGGCTGGTCGCGATCGGCGACGCGCTGCTGCGCACCGGGGCCCTGACGCGCGACTCGCTCGACTCACGTCTCCGCCGCGCCGACCGGGTGCGCGGCGTCGTGCGGGCGCGCGAGTGCGCCGGCCTGCTCGACGGACGGGCCGCGTCCCGTCCCGAGAGCCTGCTGCGGTACTGGCTCACCACCAGCGACCTGCCCGCGCCCGAGCCCCAGTTGCCGGTGCACGACCGCTGCGGCCGGGTGGTCGCGCACGCCGACCTGGGCTGGCGCCGCCACCGGGTGGCCGTCGAGTACGAGGGCCGGCAGCACGCTGGCACCGGCCAGTTCGGGCGCGACGTCGACCGCTACTCGCTCATGGCGGCCGACGGCTGGCTGGTGCTGCGCTTCGCCGGACGGCACCTGTCCGGGCCGGCCGTGGTGGTCGAGCGGTCGCGCGGCGCGCTGCTCAGCCGCGGCTGGCGTCCGGGCACCGCGCCGTCGTGATCATCGGAAGCGTGCACGCACCCGATGGTCGACGCGCGGCGCCGGCTCAGCGGCCCAGGACCTCGCGCAGCGCGGCGAGCACCAGGGCGACCGTGTCGGGGCGGGCGTTGTGGCCCATGAGCCCGATCCGCCAGACCGTGGCCGCGTACGCGCCGACGCCGCCGCCGATCTCCAGGTCGTAGCGCTCGAGCAGCTCCTTGCGGACGGCCGCGGAGTCGACGCCGTCGGGCACCCGCACGGTGGTGAGCTCCGGCAGCCGGTGCCCCTCCGCGGCGAACAACTCCAGGCCCATCTCCTGCAGGCCCTCGTGCAGCAGCCGGCCGGCCTCGGCGTGCCGGGCGTGCACCGCGTCCAGGCCCTCGTCGAGGATCCGGCCGAGCCCGGCGTGCAGCGACACGACCATCCCGGTCGGCGCGGTGTGGTGGTAGGTGCGGCCACCCGACCCGGCCGCCTCCCCCGCGTAGCCGCCGAGCATGCCGAGGTCGAGGTACCAGCTGCGCGGCTTCTCCACCCGCCGCTCCCACGCGCGGTCGGAGATGGTGAACGGCGCCAGCCCGGGCGCGACGCCCAGGCACTTCTGCGAGCCGGCGTAGGCGAGGTCGACGCCCCAGTCGTCCAGCCGCACCGGGATGCCGCCCAGCGAGGTCACGCAGTCGGCGAGCAGCAGCGCGTCGCCCCTGCCGGCCGCGAGCGGCTCCAGGTCCGACAGCACGCCCGTCGAGGTCTCCGCGTGGACGGCGGCGATCAGCTTCGGCGCGGGGTGCGCCTCCAGGACCCGGGAGGCGTCCACGGGCGAGCCCCACTCGTGGTCGACCCGCACCACCTCGGCGCCGCACCGGGACGCGACGTCGACCATCCGCTCGCCGAAGAGCCCGTTGACCGCCACGACGACGACGTCGCCCGGCCCCACGGTGTTGACGAACGCCGCCTCCATCCCCGCCGAGCCGGTCGCCGACAGCGGCAGCGTGCGCCGGTTGGCCGTGCCGAAGACGGTGCGCAGCCGCTCGGAGGTCTCGTCGAGGACGCCGAGGAACACCGGGTCGAGGTGGCCGAGCAGCGGCTGCCCGAGGGCGACCGTCGCCTCCGGGTAGGGGTTGGAGGGGCCGGGACCGAGCAGGGTGCGGGCGCGCAGCGGCATGCGCCGCACCCTAGGACCGGCCTCCCGCGACCGCTCCCCCGACACCCCACGGGTCGGGGTCGGCGCGCTCCAGCGGACCGCCCTCGGCGACCAGCCGTTCCAGCAGGTCGGCGGCGGCGGCCGCCCCGCCGTGCCGGGCCAGGGACGCCGCCACGGCCGCCGCCCGCGCGCGCAACGAGGGGTCGGCGAGCACCCGGTCCACCGCGGCGGCCACCTGCCGCGGCGCGGGTCGGCCGGTGCGCAGGTCGACGCCGGCGCCGGAGGCGGCCACCCGGCGGGCGATCTCCGGCTTGTCGAGCGTGCCGCCGGCGACCACCAGCGGCACCCCGGCCCCGAGCGCCGCCAGCACGCCGCCCCAGCCGCCGTTGGTGACCACCACCGCCGTCCGCGGCAGCAGCAGGTCGTACGGGAGGAACTCCGCCTGCCGCGCGTTCGGTGGCACGGCGTCCGCCGGCACCGCCCCGGACCCGGTGGCGGCCGCGACCACGACGTCGGCGCCGGCCAGTCCGCGCAGGGCCGGGAGGAGCAGGTCGCGCGGGTCGACGTCGTAGGTGCCCTGGGTGACGTGCACGACCGGGCGGCCGTCGGCGAGCAGCCCGGGCCACCACGACGGCGGCTCGCGGCCGGCGGCCGGCGGCGCGAGCTGCCCGACGAAGTGCACCTGACGGGGCAGGTCGCTGCGGGGGTGCTCGAGCTCGGGGACGCCGTGGGCGAGCACCAGCTGCGGCGAGGCGAACGCCTCCAGCGCCGTGGACCGCGCCGGCGGCAGGCCGGCCTCGGCGCGCACCTCGGTGAGGACGGCGTCGATGCGGCGCACCAGCGTGCGCGCCACCAGCGCCCGCAGCGCGGCGTCGCGGGCCCGCCCGAGCCGGCCGCGCCCGGGCAGCAGGCCGGTGCCGAACGGCGGGAGGTCCCGCGACGGCATCGACAGCGGCACCAGCGACACCGATGCCCACGGGGTCCCGGTGCGCTCGGCGACCAGGCTGCATCCCAGCGCCAGCTGGTCGCTGACCAGCAGGTCCACCGGCCCGGCGGCCTCGACGTCCCGCGCCTGGCCCGCGCCGGTGCGCAGGAACACGTGCTCGAGGTTCGTGGCCACCGCGCGCATGCCGCGGCCGTCGCCCACCTGCGGGAACGTCGCGCGCAGGTCGGTGTCGTCGAAGTCCGGCGCCCGCTCCCACGGCAGCCAGGACGCCCCGACCGCGGTGAACCGCGCGGCGTACCGCCGGCCGGTGTAGGCGACCACCTCGTGCCCGCGGGCGGTCAGCTCCCCGGCCAGCGCGGCCATGGGCGCCGCGTGGCCGGCGAAGGGCATCGCGGCGACCACCACGCGCATCGCAGACCTCCGTCCGTGCGCGCGCAGTCTCCCGCCGCGGCACCCGGCGCGTCGAGGATGGGCCGGTGAGCACCGACGACGCACCGGCCGCGCCGCGCCGCGAGGAGGCCGCCGCGATGTGGCGGGAGTACACCGCGAGCCGGCCGGGCGGCGGCCCGCCCGAGGACGAGCCGCCCGTCGAGCGCTTCGGCGACAGCCGCGCGCTCGCCGACGAGCTGGTCGGGCTGGTGCTCGCCGGCACCAAGCGGGCCACCGCGGCCCTGGTCGCGGACTTCGTGTACGAGGGCGTGCCGCTGCCCCGCATCGGCGGGCACTGGATCGCCTGCGACGGCGAGGGCCGCCCGCGCGTGGTCCTGCGCAGCACCGAGCTGCGCATCGGCCGTCTCGACAGCGTCGACGACGCCTTCGCGTGGGACGAGGGCGAGGACGACCGCACCCGCGCGAGCTGGCTCGAGGGCCACCTGCGCTACTTCACCCGCACGCAGCAGGCCCGGGGGCAGACCTGGGACGACGCGCTCGAGGTCGTGTTCGAGCGCTTCCGCGTCGTCTGGCCGCCCGAGGTGGCCGACCGGGCCGGCTGAGCAGCCGGCCCGGCCGGGCCCTCACCTGGTCGGGTCGCTCGGGCCGGGGGCGCCGGGCTCGCCGGGCAGCGCGGGCTCGTCGGCGACGGCGTCGATGCCCGCCTCCTTGCGCTGCGCGTCGGTGATCGGCGTCGGCGCGCCGGTCAGCGGGTCGTAGCCGGCGCCGGTCTTCGGGAACGCGATGACCTCGCGGATCGACTCGACCCCGGCCAGCAGCGCGGTCAGCCGGTCCCAGCCGAGCGCGGCGCCGGCGTGCGGCGGCGGGCCGTAGGCGAACGCCTCGAGGAAGAACCCGAAGCGCTCGCGGGCCTCCTCGCGGGACATGCCGAGGGTCTCGAACACCCGCTCCTGCAGCTCCGGGTCCGCGATCCGGACCGACCCGCTGGCCAGTTCGTTGCCGTTGACGACGAGGTCGTAGGCGTCCGACAGCGCGTTGGCCTTGTCCTCGGCGAACCGCTCCCGCCACTCCGGGGTGGGCGAGGTGAACGGGTGGTGCATGAACGTCCAGTCGCCGTCCTCGGTCTCCTCGAACATCGGGAAGTCGACGACGAACAGGAACGACCAGGAGCCGGGCTCGACGAGCTCCAGCCGCCGGGCGATCTCGTTGCGCGCGGCACCGAGCAGCTCCTGGGAGGACCGGCGCGGGCCCGCGGCGAAGAACACGCAGTCCCCCGGGTTCGCGCCGACGGCGGCCACCAGCCCCTCGCGCTCGGCGTCGGAGACGTTCTTGGCCACCGGGCCGCCGAGCGTGCCGTCCTCGCCGACGGTCACGTACGCCAGGCCCCGGTAGCCCCGCGAGCGGGCCCAGTCCTGCCAGGCGTCGAACGCCCGCCGCGGCTGGGAGCCGCCGCCGGGCATGACCACCGCGCCGACGTAGGGCGCCTGGAACACCCGGAACGGCGTGTCGGCGAAGAACTCCGTGAGCTCGGTGAGCTCGACGCCGAAGCGCAGGTCGGGCTTGTCCGACCCGAACCGGTCCATCGCCTCGCGGTAGGTCATCCGCGGGATCTCGGGCACGTCGTAGGAGGCCAGCTCGCGCCACAGCGCCCGGACGACGTCCTCGACGATCGCGAGCACGTCGTCGCGCTCGACGAAGCTCATCTCGAAGTCGAGCTGGGTGAACTCCGGCTGCCGGTCGGCGCGGAAGTCCTCGTCCCGGAAGCAGCGCGCGATCTGGTAGTAGCGCTCCAGCCCGCCGATCATCAGCAGCTGCTTGAACAGCTGCGGCGACTGCGGCAGCGCGTACCACTTGCCCGGCTGCAGCCGCACCGGCACGAGGAAGTCGCGCGCGCCCTCGGGGGTGGAGCGGGTGAGGTCGGGCGTCTCCACCTCGGTGAAGCCGTGCCCGGCCATGACGCCGCGGGCGACCCGGTTGACCTCGCTGCGCAGCCGCAGGATCCGGGCCGGGCCCTGCCGCCGCAGGTCGAGGTAGCGGTACTTGTAGCGGACGTCGTCGCTCGCGGCCTGGTCGGTCTCGATCGGGAACGGCAGCGGCGCCGACGGCGAGAGCACCCGCAGCTCGGCCGCGGCCACCTCGATCTCACCCGTGGGCAGCTCGGGGTTCTCGTTGCCCGCCGGCCGCTGCCGGACCTCGCCGGTCACCAGCACGCAGAACTCGTTGCGGAGGGCGTGCGCCTCCTCCTCGCGGACGACGACCTGGACGTAGCCCGAGGCGTCGCGCAGGTCGACGAAGACGACGCCGCCGTGGTCGCGCCGGCGGGCCACCCAGCCGGCGAGCGTGACGGTGGAACCGGCGTCGGACGCGCGCAGCGTGCCGGCGTCGTGGGTGCGGAGCACGGTCAGGCCTCTCTCGGGGAAGGGGGGATCACCAGCGGTCGTGGACGTGCTGCCGGATGCGCTCGTCGTAGAGCCGCTCGAGGTCGGCGAGCTCGGCGTCGGTCAGCGGCGCGAGGTCGGCGGCGGCGACGTTCGACCGCACCTGCTCCACCGAGCGGGCGCCGGGGATGACGCAGGTGACGCCGGGCTGCTGGACCACCCAGCGCAGCGCCACCTGGGCCGGCGAGCGGTCGCCGCAGATGGCCGTGAACTCGCGCGCGGCGGCCACGCCGACCTCGTAGGGCACGCCGGCGAAGGTCTCGCCGACGTCGAAGGCCTCGCCGTTGCGGTTGAAGTTCCGGTGGTCGTCGGCGCCGAACGTCGTCGACTCGTCGTACTTCCCGGACAGCAGGCCGCTGGCCAGCGGCACCCGCGCCAGGATGCCGACGCCGCGCGCGGCCGCGGCCGGCAGCAGCTCCTCCAGCGGCTTGCGGCGGAAGACGTTGAGGATCACCTGGATCGTCGCCACGCCGGGGTGCTCCAGGGCGGTCAGCCCCTCGGCGACGGTCTCCACCGAGACGCCGTAGGCCGCGATCGCGCCGTCCTCGACGAAGGAGTCGAGCGCGTCGTACACCCGCTGGTCGGAGTAGACCGCGGTCGGCGGGCAGTGCAGCTGCACCAGGTCGAGGGTGTCGACGCCGAGGTTGCGCCGCGACCGGTCGACCCAGGCCCGCAGGTTCTCCGGGGTGTACTGCGCGGCCTCGAACGGGTCGGCGCGGCGGCCGGCCTTCGTGGCCACGAACGGCCGCTCCGACCGGGCGGCCAGCGCCTTGCGGATGCGCTCCTCGCTGCGGCCGTCGCCGTAGACGTCGGCGGTGTCGAGCAGGGTCACGCCGCCGTCGAGCGCCGCCTCCAGGACGGCGAGGGCGCGCTCGTCGTCGACGTCGCCCCAGTCACCGCCCAGCTGCCAGGTGCCCAGGCCGACGACGCCGACCTCCGCGCCGGTCCGTCCGAGGGGTCGGGTCTCCATCACTCGCTCACCACTCCCGTAGCAACCGCAGCTCTCAGCGCCTCGAACAGGTCACCCACGGGGACGGCGCGCTGCTCCCCCGTGCGCAGGTCCTTCAGCTGGCCGACGCCCTCGGCCAGGTCCCGCTCGCCGACGACGACCGCGTGCGAGGCACCCGACCGGTCGGCGGCCTTCATCGCGCCCTTGAGCCCGCGGTCGCCGTAGACGGTGTCCGCGGACACACCCGCCTCGCGCAGCTGCCCGACCAGCCGGACCGCCAGCCGCTTGGCGTCGGCGCCCAGCGGCACGACGAACGCCCGCACGCCGGACGCGGCGGCGACGTCGAGCCCCTCGGCCTCCACGGCCAGCAGCGTCCGGTCGACGCCGACGGCGTACCCGATGCCGCTCACGTCCGGGCCGCCGAGCGCCGCGGACAGCCCGTCGTAGCGCCCGCCGCCCCCGATCGCCGACTGCGCGCCCAGCCCGGAGTGGACGAACTCGAACGTCGTCTTCGTGTAGTAGTCCAGCCCGCGCACCAGCCGGGGCGCCTCGGTCCAGGTCACGCCGAGGTCGGTCAGGTGCTGGCGGACGGCGTCGTAGTGCGCCTTCGTGGAGTCCGACAGGTGGTCGACCATCAGCGGGGCGTCCTCGAGCTGGGCCTGCACCTCGGGCCGCTTGTCGTCGAGCACCCGCAGCGGGTTGATCTCCGCCCGGCGCCGGGTCTCCTCGTCGAGGTCCAGCTTCTCCAGGTAGGCGACGAGCAGCTCGCGGTACTGCGGCCGGCAGGTGGCGTCACCGAGCGAGGTGAGCAGCAGCTCGAAGTCCCGCAGGCCCAGGTCGCGGAACCCCTGCACGCCCAGCGCCACGACCTCGGCGTCCAGCGCGGGGTCGTCGACGCCGAGGGCCTCCATGTCCACCTGCGTGAAGTGCCGGTACCGGCCGGCCTGCGGGCGCTCGTAGCGGAACGCCGAGCCGACGGTCCACAGCTTCACCGGCAGCGGCCCGGTGTGCAGCCGGTGCTCGATGAACGCGCGCATGAGCCCGGCGGTGAGCTCGGGGCGCAGCGTGAGCGAGCGGCCGCCGCGGTCGTCGAAGGTGTACATCTCCTTCGTCACGACGTCGGTGGACTCACCCACGCCGCGGGAGAACACCGCGGTCTCCTCGAACACCGGCGTCTCGACGTAGCCGTAGCCGGCCCGCCGCAGCGGCGCGGTGAGCGTCTCGCGGACGGCGAGGAAGCGCGCCGAGTCCGGCGGCAGGACGTCGAAGGTGCCCTTGGGCGCGCTCAGCCCGCTCACAGTCCGCGTCCCCTCGGAGCCGACGCGGCCTCGGCGAGGTACGGGTTGGTCGCCCGCTCGCGCCCGATCGTCGTCGCCGGGCCGTGGCCGGGCAGCACGACGGTCTCGTCGTCCAGCGGCAGGACCACCTCGCGCAGCGAGGTGAGCATCGCCTCCCAGGAGCCGCCGGGCAGGTCCACCCGGCCGACCGACCCGGCGAACAGCACGTCGCCGGCCAGCAGGCCGGGGGCCTCCCCGAGGTCGAGGGAGAAGACCACCGATCCCTGCGTGTGGCCGGGCGCGTGGCGGACGGTCAGCTCGACGCCGGCCAGCGGGAGGACGGCGCCGTCGGCGAGCGGCTCGACCTCGGTGGGGTCGGGCAGCCGGACGCCGGTGATCAGCGGCGCCAGCGCCGGCCCGTGCCAGCGCGCGGGGTCGGCGAGCATGCCCGAGTCGTCGGGGTGCAGGTAGGCCGGGATGTCGTAGCCCTCGCAGACGGGCAGCACGGAGAAGGTGTGGTCGAGGTGGCCGTGGGTGAGGACGACGGCGACCGGCTTGAGGCCGTCGTCGGCGAGCACCCGGGCCAGCGGCTCGACCGCGTCCATGCCCGGGTCGACGACGACGCACTCCTGGCCGGGCCCGGGGGCGACGGCGTAGCAGTTGGTGCCGAAGGCGCCGGCCGGGAACGAGCGGATGAGCACCCGTGCAGGTTACGCGGGGGATCGGGGCCGCTCCGGTCCGGCAACCGAGGGTCCACAGGAGCGGCACCTACACTCGCGGATCGACCAGCGGGGAGACCGCGGAGCGCGGCCGAGGCCGGGTCCGGACCCCGCGGAACGTCTCGTCCGTCCGAGGAGTGTCCCGACCCGTGCCGACCAACAAGCAGCGGCGGGTTGCCGCCCAGCGCCGCCTGCAGCGCCAGCTCGAGCGGCGCGCCGAGCTCGCCCGCAAGCGCCGTCGCAACCTGCTCGTCGTGGTGACCGTGATGGCCGTCGTGCTCGTCGCCGGGGCGGTGGCCCTGGTGGCCGGGCTCGGCGGGGACGACGACGACAGCGCCCAGGCCGCCGCCAGCAGCAGCTCGGCCGCCGCCACCGAGGGCACCGGGGCGACCGCGGCCCCGGCGGTCACCAACGCCGACGGAACCGTCACCTGCACCTACGCGCCCGACACGTCGGGCAACCCGAACCTGACCGACGTCGGCACCCCGCCGGACCCGGCCTCCACCCCGGCCAGCGGCACCGTGCAGCTGCTCATGAGCACCGACCAGGGCGACGTCCCCCTGACCCTCGACCGCGCCGAGGCCCCCTGCGCCGCGGCGAGCTTCGCCTTCCTCGCCTCGCAGCGGTTCTTCGACGGCAGCATCTGCCACCGCGAGGTCAACCAGCCGACCTTCGGCGTCCTGCAGTGCGGCGACCCGACCGGCACCGGCTCCGGCGGCCCGACCTACAAGTTCGCCGAGGAGGTCACGCCGGAGACGACCTACCCCCGCGGCACGATCGCCATGGCGAACAGCGGCACGCCCGGCTCCACGGGCAGCCAGTTCTTCCTCTGCTTCGTCGACACCGACCTGCCCCCGGACTACACGGCGGTCGGCACCGTGGACGAGGCGGGCCTCGCGGTGCTCGACACCATCGCCGCGGCGGGCAACGACGGCTCGTTCGAGCCGAGCCCCGGCGGCGGCGCCCCGAACCTGCCGGTGACCATCACCTCGATGACCGTCGTCGCGTGAGGCCGGCGCGGGCGGGCGCCGGTGTCACCGGCGCCCTGCTGGCGCTGTCGGCCTGCACGGGCACGGTCCCCGGCTCGGCGTCGCCGGTCCCCGACGGGCCCGGCGACGCCGCGGGCGGCGGTGCGGGCGCCCCGACGGTGACCTGCGAGTGGGTGGCCGCCCGGTCGGGCAACCCCTACGCCGTGGAGGTGGCCCCGCCCGACGACGAGGTGCCCGCCGAGGGCACCGCCGCGCTGCGGATGTCCACCAGCCTGGGCGAGCTGACGCTCACCCTGGACCGGGCCGGCGCCCCGTGCGCGGCGGCGAGCATGCTCCACCTGGCCGCGCGGGGCTTCTTCGACGGCTCCTCCTGCCACCGGCAGGTCGACAGCGAGGGCCTGCAGGTGCTGCAGTGCGGCGACCCGACCGGCACCGGCGCCGGCGGGCCCACCTACGCCTTCCCCACCGACGTCGACGGCGACGAGACCTACCCCCGCGGCACGGTCGCGATGGCCAACAGCGGGCAGGGCCTCGACGGCAGCCAGTTCTTCCTCGTCTGGGGCGACAGCGCGCTGCCGCCGGACTACACCGTCGTCGGCACCGTCGACGACGGCGGCCTCGCCGTCCTCGACGTGGTGGCGGCCAACGGCAACGACGGCTCGCTGGACCCCTCGCCCGGCGGCGGCGCCCCGACCGTCCCGGTGACGGTCACCTCGATGGCCCCCGTGGGATGACGGACGAAGGGCCCCACCCCTCGCCGGCTCGGGGCGGGGCCCGGGACGGGGCCGGAGGGCACACTCGTGGCGGTGACCGCCCGACCTGATGCCTACGCGGGGTTCCCGCCCGGGTTCTTCGCGCGCCACGACGAGCGGCCCGACGCGGAGTTCTACGGCCCGCCGCGGCTGGTCACCCACATCGACGACGCCGCGATCGCCGCGGTCGGCGACCTCTACGCGGAGCTCGGCATCGACGGCTCGGCGCCGGTCCCCCGCCGGGTGCTGGACCTCATGTCCTCGTGGGTCTCGCACTTCCGCACCCCGCCGGCCGAGCTGGTGGTGCTCGGCATGAACGCCCGCGAGCTCGCCGCCAACCCCGCGGCCACCGAGCGGGTGGTGCAGGACCTCAACGCCGACCCGCGGCTGCCGCTGCCCGACGGGGACGTCGACGCCGCGGTGTGCTGCGTGTCGATCGACTACCTGACCCGGCCGATCGAGGTGCTCGCCGAGGCCGGGCGGGTGCTGCGCCCGGGCGGGCCGCTGGTGGTCACCTTCTCGAACCGCTGCTTCCCCACCAAGGCCGTGCACGGCTGGCTGGCCACGACCGACGAGCAGCACGGCGCGCTGGTCGCCGAGCTGGTGCGACGCGCGGGCGCCTTCACCGAGCCGGAGGTGTCGCTGCGCACCCCGCCCGGCGCCGGGGACCCGCTGTACGCGGTGGTGGCGTTCAGGCTGTGACGCGCTCGACGTCGAAGACGCCCTCGACGTTGCGCACCGTCTGCAGCACCGCGCCCAGGTGCGCGGGGTCGGCCAGCTCGAAGGTGAACCGGCTGACCGCCACCCGGTCGCGGCTGGTCTGCACCGACGCCGACAGGATGTTGACCCGCTCGTCGGCCAGCGCCTTGGTGACGTCGGACAGCAGCCGGTGCCGGTCCAGCGCCTCGACCTGGATCGAGACGAGGAACACCGAGCCGGGCTGGCTGGCCCACTCGACCTCGACCAGCCGCTCGCTCTTGCGCCGCAGGTCCGCGGCGTTGGTGCAGTCGGTGCGGTGCACGCTCACGCCGCCGCCGCGGGTGACGAAGCCGAGGACGTCGTCGCCGGGCACCGGGGTGCAGCACTTGGCGAGCTTGGCCCAGACGTCGCTCATCCCGTGGACGACGATCCCGGGGTCGCCGCTGGCCGGCCGCCGGTGCAGCGGCCGCCGGGTGGGGATCGCGGTCTCGGCGATGTCCTCGACCGCGCCCTCGGCGCCGCCGAGCGCGGTGATCAGCTTGTCGACCACCGACGCTGCGGAGATCTGGTTCTCCCCCACCGCCGCGTACAGCGCGGTGACGTCGGCGTAGCGGAGGTCCTTGGCCAGCGTGACCAGCGCCTCGCCGCCGAGCAGCCGCTGCAGCGGCAGGCCCGCCTTGCGCATGGCGCGGGTCAGGGCCTCCTTGCCGGCCTCGACGGCGTCGTCGCGGCGCTCCTTGGTGAACCACTGCCGGATCTTGGTCCGCGCGCGGGAGGAACCGACGAAGGACAGCCAGTCCTTCGAGGGACCGGCCGTGGGCGAGCGGGAGGTGAAGATCTCGACGACGTCGCCGTTGGACAGCTTGCTGTCCAGGCTGACCAGCGTGCCGTTGACCCGGGCGCCGATGCAGCGGTGGCCGACCTCGGTGTGCACCGCGTAGGCGAAGTCCACCGGCGTCGACCCGCCGGGCAGGCTCATGACGTCGCCCTTGGGCGTGAAGACGAAGACCTCCTGCGGACCGAGGTCGTAGCGCAGGGTCTCGAGGAACTCGCCGGGCTCCTGGGCCTCGCGCTGCCAGTCCAGCAGCTGGCGCAGCCACAGCATGTCGTCGGGCGTGCCGGCCTTCGCGGCGCCGAACTCCCCCGGGCCGGGCTTGCCGCCCTGTCGCGCCTTCTCCTTGTACTTCCAGTGCGCGGCGATGCCGTACTCGGCGGTGCGGTGCATGTCGTGCGTGCGGATCTGCAGCTCGACCGGCTTGCCCTGCGGCCCGATGACCGTCGTGTGCAGCGACTGGTACATGTTGAACTTCGGCATCGCGACGAAGTCCTTGAAGCGCCCGGGCACCGGCTGCCAGTGCGCGTGCATGATGCCCAGCGCCGCGTAGCAGTCGCGGACGGTGTCCACCAGGATCCGGATGCCGACCAGGTCCCAGATGTCGGTGAAGTCCCGGCCGCGGACGATCATCTTCTGGTAGATCGAGTAGTAGTGCTTGGGCCGGCCGGTGACGACGGCCTGGATGCCGGCCGCCTTGAGCTGCTCGGTGACCGCCGCGGTCACCTCCGCGAGGTAGGTGTCGCGGGAGGGCGCCCGCTCGGCGACCAGCCTCACGATCTCGTCGTAGCGCTTGGGGTAGAGCGTGGCGAACGCGAGGTCCTCGAGCTCCCACTTGATCGTGTTCATGCCCAGGCGGTGGGCCAGCGGGGCGAGGATCTCCAGCGTCTCGCGCGCCTTCTTCTCCTGCTTCTCCGGCGGGAGGAAGCGCAGCGTGCGCATGTTGTGCAGCCGGTCGGCGAGCTTGATGACCAGCACCCGGGGGTCGCGGGCCATCGCGACGATCATCTTGCGGATCGTCTCGGCCTGGGCGGCGTCGCCCAGCTTCACCTTGTCGATCTTGGTGACGCCGTCGACGAGGTGGGCGACCTCGGGGCCGAAGTCCGCGCTGATGGCCTCCAGGGTCTTGCCGGTGTCCTCGACGGTGTCGTGCAGCAGCGCGGCGACCAGCGTCGTGGTGTCCATCCCGAGCCCGGCGAGCACGGTGGCCACGGCCAGCGGGTGGGTGATGTAGGGGTCGCCGCTCTTGCGCTTCTGGGTGGCGTGCGCGGCCTCGGCGACGTCGTAGGCCCGCTGCAGCAGCGCGAGGTCGGCCTTGGGGTGGCTCTGCCGGTGCAGCGCGGCCAGCGGCTCGAGCACCGGGCGGACCTCGCTGCGCTGGCCGGCGACGATGCGGCGGGCCAGCCGGTCGCGCACCCGGCGCGGGCGGGCGGGGGCGCCCTCCTCCGGCGGCTCGCTGCCGACGTCGTCGGGCCGGCGGACCAGCGGCCGGGACGGCAGCGGGGCGCGCTGGTCCTGCGGCGGGGCCGGGTCCTCCTCGGGCCGCGCGCCAGCCACGGGGGTGGCGGGCGCGTCGGGTGCCACGGCGACTCCTGCGGAGACTGAGGAGGAACGACCGGCACCATGCTAGCCGCGCCCGCCAGGGGCGCGGCGCCACCGGGCCGGGGCCCTCCTCAGGTGGTCCAGAGGGTGTGCACGGCGTGCGGGGCGAGGCGCTCGCGGCCGCCGAGGGCGGCCAGCTCGACGACCACCGACACCGCGGTCACCACACCGCCGAGCTCCTCGACCAGCGCGACGGAGGCCGCCAGCGTGCCGCCGGTGGCGAGCACGTCGTCGACCAGCAGCACCCGCTGCCCGCGGCGGAGCGAGTCGGTGTGCATCTCCACGGTCGCGGTGCCGTACTCGAGCACGTACTCGGCGGCGATCCGCTCCCGGGGCAGCTTGCCGGCCTTGCGCACCGGCACGACGCCGACGCCGGCGTGCAGCGCGACCGCCGCGGCCAGCAGGAACCCGCGGGCCTCGACGCCGACCACGACGTCGAAGCCCGGGTCGCCGGGGCGGCCGTCGTCGGTGTGCGCGACCGCCGCCGCCCGCGGGTCCACCAGCACCGGCGCGGCCAGGCCCTCCACCATGCGGCGGAAGGCCGGGCCGTCGGCGAACACCGGCGTGAGGTCGCGGAAGACGACCCCGGGCTCGGGGAAGTCCGGGACGTCGACGGCCAGCGAGGCGATGAGCTCGTCGAGGGGCGGCAGCGCCTCGGCGGTGCTCACCGGCGCTTCTTCGCCCCGCCCGGCCGCTGCGGCCGGACGCCCGGGCGCGGCGCCGCGGTGGCGCCGCGCGGCCGGCCGGCGTCGGGACCGACCGAGGCCGGCGACTCGACGACGACGTCGGCCTCCGCCGGGCCCAGCGACCCGGCGTCCCGCTCGGCGAGGGCCACCCCGCCGCGGGGGGCGCCGCCGCGGGCCCGGCGGGCGCTGGCGACCGGCCCGGCCGCGGCGCGGGCGCCCTGGCGGGCGGCGGCCGACCGGCGGGCGAGCACCCGCTTGCGCAGCGCGACCACCTCGGGCTCGCGCTCCTTGAGGTCGGCGACGATCGGCGTGGCCAGGAAGATCGACGAGTAGGCGCCCGCCGCGAGACCGACGAACAGCACCAGCGCGAGGTCCTTGAGCGTGCCGACGCCGAGCAGGCCCGCCCCGACGAACAGCAGCCCGGCCACCGGCAGCAGCGCGATCACCGAGGTGTTGATCGAACGCATGAGGGTCTGGTTGACCGCGAGGTTGGCCGCCTCGCCCCAGGTCATGCGCGCGCTCTGCGCCAGGCCGCGGGTGTTCTCGTCGACCTTGTCGAAGACGACGACGGTGTCGTAGAGGGAGAACCCGAGGATGGTCAGCAGGCCGATGATCGTCGACGGCGTGACCTCGAAGCCGACGAGCGAGTAGACGCCCGCGGTGACCACGAGGTCGTGCAGCAGCGCGGCGATCGCGCCGACGGCCATCTTCGGCTGGAACCGGATGGCCAGGAACGCGATGACCGCGGCGAGGAACACCGCCAGCGCGATGAGCGCCTGGTCGGTGATGTCCTGGCCCCACTCGGCGCTCACCGACTCGGGGCTGACGGCGCCCGCGTCCACGCCGGCGGCGTCCGACACCGCCTCGACGACCGCCCGCTCGCCCTCGTTGTCCAGCGCGCCGGTGCGCAGCAGGATCTCGTCGCCGCCGACCACCTGCGCCGAGGCGACGTCGGCGCCGGCGTCGGTGGCGGCCTCGCGCACCTGCTCCAACTGCTCCGCGCCGCCGGGCAGCCGGAAGCTGTTGCCGCCGGCGAAGTCGATGCCGAAGTTGAAGCCGCGGAACACCATCGAGGCGATGCAGACCAGCACGATCACCGCGGTGACCTTGTAGATGAGCCGGCTGCGGCCGACGACGTCGAGGCCGGCCTCGCCGTTGTAGAGCCGGTGCGCCAGGGAGGCCCGCCGCCCGGCGCGGCGGGCCGCGCTGCCCTCCGCGGGCAGGCCGGCGTCGGCGAGCGCGGCGTCGTCGGCGGCCGCGGCGGCCTCCTCGGCCGCCGCCGCGCCGGCCGCGCGGGCCTCGTCGGCCTCGGTGCCCACCGGCACCGGGGTGTCCTGCCCGGTGTCGTCCCTGCGGCCGCTCATGCCCTGCTCCTGTCCTGCGACGCGCGGGCACCCGACCCGGCGCCGACCAGTTCGCGCTCCGCGCGCACGGCCGGGGCGGCCGAGCGCAGGGACCGGTCGACCTGGCCGAGGCCCGAGAACCGGCTCGAGCCGAACGACCGGAACCGGGCGAGCACGGCCATCAGCGGGTGGGTGAAGAGGAAGACGACGACCAGGTCCAGGACCGTGGACAGGCCGAGGGTGAACGCGAAGCCCTTCACGTCGCCGATGGCCAGCCAGTAGAGGATGGCCGCGGCGAGGAAGCTGACCGCGTCGGCCGAGAGGATCGTGCGGCGGGCGCGGACCCAGGCGCGCGGCACCGCCGAGCGCAGCGTCCGGCCCTCGCGGATCTCGTCCTTGAGGCGCTCGAAGTAGACGACGAACGAGTCCGCCGTGATGCCGATCGAGACGATGAACCCGGCGATGCCGGCGAGGCTCAGCGTGAACCCGATCTCCCGGCCCAGCAGCACGAGGCTGGCGTAGACCACGACCGCCGACAGCAGCAGGCTGACGATCATGACCAGGCCCAGCAGCCGGTAGTAGACCAGCGCGTAGACGAACACCAGCGCGATGCCGATGGCGCCGGCGATGAGCCCGGCCTTCAGCTGCTCGGCACCGAGCTCGGTGGAGATCGACTGGGCGGTGGCCTGCTCGAAGGTCAGCGGCAGCGCGCCGTAGCGCAGCTGGTTGGCCAGCTCCTCGGCGCCGGCCTGGTCGAACGAGCCGGTGATCGTCGTCTGGCCGTTGATGGCGCCCTGGATGGTGGGCGCGGAGACGACGCGGCCGTCGAGGGTGAAGGCGACGTTGGTGCCGACGTTGGCGGCGGTGTACTCCGCCCAGGTGGCGCGGCCCTCCGAGTTGAAGTCCAGCAGCACGACCCACTCGCCGGTGGTCTGCTGCGTGCCGGCGCTGGCGTCGGCGATCTCGGTGCCCTCGATGATCGTCGGGCCGAGCAGGTACTTCTGCGTGCCGTCCTCGCTGCACGCGGCGACGTAGTCGTCGGGGCGGGCGACCTCGCTGGTGGTGTCCTCGGGGGCGCAGGTCAGCGTCGCGTACTGCGCCGCGGCCTCCTCCTGGGTCACCGCGGGCCGGTCCGGGTCGAGCGCGGGGTCGCTCACCGCGCCGTCGCTCGGGGTGGCGGAGTCCGTCGTCGCGGCGTCGGTCGGGGTGGCGGCGTCGGTCGGCGCCGCGCTGTCGGTGGGCGCCGCGGAGTCCGTCGGCGTGGCGCCGTCGGTCGGCGTGGCGCCGTCGGTCGGCGTGGCGGAGTCGCTCGGCGTCGCGCCGTCGGTGCTCTCGGCGGGCGCGGCCGCCTCGGGGCCGGTGACCACCGGGCGGAAGCGCAGCTGGGCGGTCTGGCCGAGCTCGCGGGCCTGCTCGCCGTCGTCGCCGGGCACCGAGATGACGATGTTGGCGTCGCCCTCGGTGACCACCTCGGCCTCGGCGACGCCGAGGCCGTTGACCCGCTGCTCGATGATCTGGCGGGCGAGCTCGAGGTCCTCGGGTGCCGGCGCCTGCCCGTCGGGCGTGCGCGCGGTCAGCGTGACCGTGGTCCCGCCGCGGAGGTCCAGGCCGAGCTGGGGGGTGCGGTCGGAGCCGGTGAGGAAGATCAGGCCGTACATGACGGCCACGATCAGGACCAGCGCACCGAAGTAGCGGCGTGCCGGCAGGGCGCGGTTGGCCACGGGTCCTCCGTCAGAGGGTCTTGCCGGTGGAGCCGTCGCCCGGCCGGTCGTCCCGGGGCGTGGTCTCGTCCGGGGCGGGCTCGACCACGGTCTCCCCCGACACCACCGGGCCGGGCACCTCGCCGGCCACCGGGCGGACCTGGAGGACCGCCTGCCGGGCGTAGGTCACGACGACGCCCGGGGCGATCTGGACCTGGATGGTGGCCGGGTCGTCGAGACCGGCCACCGTGCCGTACACGCCGCCGGCCATGGTGACCGGCACGCCGATCGCCAGCGCCGACTGGGTCTGGGTCTGCTGGCGCTTGCGGGCCCGCGCGGGGAGCACGACCAGCGCCACGAACGCCAGGACGAGCAGGAGCAGGGGGAACAGTTCCACGACGGGAGTGCCTCTCTACCGCGCCGGCTGCACGCGGTCGGTGCGGCCCGGGTCGGGACCGCTCGGGTACGTCGGTCGTGGCGCGCGGGGCACCGTCCGCGCCGACACGGGATCGCACGGCCGGGACCGGTCGGCCCGGGGAGGGCCGAGTTGCGCGCCAGCGCCGATGAGTCTAGGCGTCGAAGAGCGGTTCCGACGACGCGCCCGGGTCACGCGGGACGGCTGTGACACCCCCGAGGGGGATGCCGCCGCGCGGCACCGGGTGGCCGAGGTGCCGCCAGGCCGCCTCGGTGGCCACCCGCCCGCGGGGGGTGCGGGCGAGCAGGCCGGCGCGGACGAGGAAGGGCTCGCACACCTCCTCGACGGTGGTGGGCTCCTCCCCCACCGCGACCGCCAGCGTGGAGACGCCGACCGGGCCGCCGGAGAAGCGCACGACCAGCGCCTCGAGCACCGCCCGGTCCAGCCGGTCCAGCCCCAGGTCGTCGACGTCGTAGAGCGCCAGCGCGGCCTGCGCCACGGCACGGGTGACCCGGCCGTCGGCCTCGACCTCGGCGTAGTCGCGCACCCGGCGCAGCAGCCGGTTGGCGATGCGCGGCGTCCCGCGGGAGCGGCCGGCGATCTCGGCCGAGCCGTCGTCGGTGAGCTCGACGCCGAGCAGGTCGGCGCTGCGGGCGAGCACCTGCTGCAGCTCGGCCGGCTCGTAGAACTCCATCTGCCCGACGAAGCCGAACCGGTCGCGCAGCGGCCCGGTCAGCAGCCCGGCGCGGGTGGTGGCGCCGACCAGGGTGAACGGGTTGATCTCCAGCGGGATCGCGGTGGCGCCGGGCCCCTTGCCGACGACGACGTCGACCCGGAAGTCCTCCATTGCCATGTACAGCAGTTCCTCGGCGGGCCGCGCGATGCGGTGGATCTCGTCGATGAACAGCACGTCGCCGGGGCCGAGGTTGGACAGCATCGCGGCGAGGTCGCCGGAGCGCTCGATCGCCGGGCCGCTGGTGATCTTGACCGAGGTGCCGAGCTCCGAGCCGATGATCAGCGCGAGGCTGGTCTTGCCGAGCCCGGGCGGGCCGGACAGCAGCACGTGGTCCGGCGGGCGGCCCCGGCGCTTGGCGCCCTCGAGGACCAGCGCGAGCTGGCGGGCGACCTTGGGCTGGCCGATGAAGTCGGTGAGCGAGTGCGGCCGCAGCGCGGACTCGACCACCCGCTCCTCGTCCCCGGCCTGCGGGGAGACGGCGAAGTCGCGGCTGATGCCGGATTCCACCTCGCCGGTCAGCGACCGGTCGAACGGGGCGCTCACGACCGGCCCAGCAGCTGCAGCGCCTGGCGCAGCAGCAGCGCGACGTCGACCCGGCCGGTGCCGGTGAGCTGCTCGTCGGCGACCGGGGCGAGGGCGGTGAGCGCGGTCTCGGCCTCCTTGGTGGACCAGCCGAGCCCGACCAGGGCCGAGGACAGCTGGTCGCGCCAGGGTGCCACCGGGGTGACCGGCGCGAGGCCGGCCGGGGCGGGGCCGTCCAGCTGGGTGTCGGTGGTGGTGGCGCCGAGCCGGTCGCGCAGCTCGAGGATCAGCCGCTCGGCGCCCTTCTTGCCGATGCCGGGCACCTGCATGAGCGCCTTGACGTCGGCCGTGGACACCGCGCGCCGGACCTCGCGCGGCGGGTGGATGGCCAGCACCGCCTGCGCCAGCCGCGGGCCGACGCCGTTGGCGGTCTGCAGCAGCTCGAACAGCTGCCGCTCGTCGTCGTCGGCGAAGCCGTAGAGGGTGAGGGAGTCCTCGCGCACGACCAGGCTGGTGGCCAGGCGGGCGTCCTCCCCCACCGCGAGCCGGGCGATGGTGCCGGGCGTGCACTGCACGGCCAGGCCGATGCCGCCGACCTCGACGACCGCGCCCTCGGGGCCGACCGCGGCGACCCGGCCGCTCACCGAGGCGATCACCGGGACACCCCCCGCCAGCGTGGCAGCGTCCGCTGCACCACCGGCGCGCCGATGCCGCCGGCGATCGCCGCGACCCGCAGCCGGTCCTGGGCCGGGCCGCGCCACACGTGGCAGACCGCCAGCGCCAGCGCGTCGGCGGCGTCGGCCGGCTTGGGGGCCGACGTCAGCCCCAGCACCCGGGTGACCATGAGGGTGACCTGCTCCTTGTCCGCGCGGCCGTTGCCGGAGATGGCCGCCTTGACCTCGCTGGGCGTGTGCCAGGCGACCGGCCGGTCGGCCTGCGCCGCGGCCAGCGCCGCGACCCCGGCCGCCTGCGCGGTCCCGGTGGCGGTGCCCTTGTTGTTCTGGGTGAACACCCGCTCGATGGCCACGACGTCGGGCCGGTGCTCGCGCAGCAGCGCGGTGACCTGCGTGTGCAGCTCCAGCAGCCGCAGCTCCAGGTCCAGGTCCGCGGAGCTGCGGATCACGCCGACGCCCACGGCGGCCGGGCGCGCGCCGGGACGGCCGTCGACCACACCCCAGCCGCACCGGGTCAGCCCCGGGTCGATGCCGAGCACCCGCATGCCCGCTCCCCCTCTCACCGAACGCGTGTTCGACCGCAACCGTAACCGTCCCCGACGACGGCCCCGGGACGCAACACGCGGCACGGTCCGGGGAGCGACACGCGGGCGCTCAGCCGACCCCGGCGGCCACCAGCGGCGCCGCGCCCGGGTCCGGCCACCCGGGCGGAGCCGCCGGTGTCGACGTCCAGCGGCAGGGCGGCGGGCGGGCTCCGGCGCGGCGGTCCCCGCGGCACCGGGCCCACCGGCGCGCGGCGCCCCACCGGGTCGCGGTCGGCCGGCACGGCCGGGACCGCCGGCGGGCGGACCGTCGCCGCGGCGCCGGGGGGGTGGGCGGCGCGACCCCGCCGAGCCCACCCGCGTCCGCCGGGCGCCCCGGGAGGCGGCGCGTCACCCCGTGCCGGGGCCGGCGGACCGGATCGGGCCGCTGCCGGTGTGGTGTCCGGGGCGGCCGGTGCGCCGGTGGCGCCTCAGCCGACCTTCTCGAGCACCTCGTCGGAGACGTCGTAGTTGGCGTAGACGTTCTGGACGTCGTCGAGGTCCTCGAGCGCGTCGATGAGGCGGAACACCTTGCCGGCGCCCTCCTCGTCGAGCTCGACGGTGACGCTGGGCACGAACCCGGCCTCGGCCGAGTCGTAGTCGATGCCGGCGTCCTGCAGCGCGGTGCGGACGGCGACCAGGTCACCGGGCTCGCAGACGACCTCGAAGGTGTCGCCGAGGTCACGGACCTCCTCGGCGCCGGCGTCGAGGACCGCCACGAGGACGGTGTCCTCGTCGACGCCCTCGGCCTGCGGGACGACGATGACGCCCTTGCGCGTGAACAGGTAGGACACCGAGCCGGGATCGGCCATCGAGCCGCCGTTGCGGGTCATCGCGGTGCGCACCTCGGAGGCCGACCGGTTGCGGTTGTCGGTGAGGCACTCGACGAGCACGGCGACGCCGCCGGAGGCGTAGCCCTCGTAGGTGATCGACTGGTACTCGACGCCACCGGCCTCGGCGCCCGAGCCGCGCTTGACCGCGCGGTCGATGTTGTCGTTGGGGACCGAGGACTTCTTCGCCTTCTGGATGGCGTCGTAGAGCGTCGGGTTGCCCGCCGGGTCACCGCCACCGGTCCGGGCGGCGACCTCGATGTTCTTGATCAGCTTGGCGAACAGCTTGCCGCGCTTGGCGTCGATCGCGGCCTTCTTGTGCTTGGTGGTCGCCCACTTGGAATGGCCGCTCACGACTGTCCTCCCTCGTCCCGGCGCCCGGCACCGGCGCCCGGACGCACCGGTCGATCCTACCGGCGGCGCGCCGGTGCCCGTTCCCACCTCAGAAGCCGGCCGCCCGCCGCGAGCTCCAGGCGAGCAACCCCTCCAGCGGTCCGCGACCCAGCCGGGAGCGCCACGCCGACGCCAGCAGCAGGGCGGTCAGGCTGAAGCGCGCCCACAGCCCCCAGTCCTGCCCGTGCTCGACGTCGAGTACGGCGATGGCGACGATCTGGGCGGTGTAGACCGACAGCGCCAGCGCACCCACCGAGACGACCGGGTGGGTCAGCCGCGGCAGCAGGTCGGCGACGACCAGGCACACCCCGAGGACCGCGACGGCGACCCCGCCGGACCCGACCACCTCGAACGGCGTGCTGCTGTGCGGCTCGGCGCCGGCGAACCAGGCCGGGTCCCAGCCGCCGGCGGCGCCGAAGCCCTCCTCGATCCCGGCCGGCCGCTCCCCCGGCGCGAACGCCCGGGTGGTCAGCCGGCCGCCGAGGTAGCCGAGCACCGCCGTGACCGCCCCGCCGGCGACCAGGCCCGCGCGCACCCGGGCGGCGCCGAGGTCCAGCCGCCCCACCGCGAGCCCCACGAGCACGAAGGCGAGCCACACCGCCGCCGGGTAGTGGCCGGTGAACAGCAGGAAGGCGAACGCGCCGTCCTCCTCGCCCTGCCCGGTGGCGTACCGCCCGGCCGCGAGCGTGAGCGGCGGCCCGGCCAGGGCGACGACGGCCGCGGCGGCCAGCAGCCGCGCCGGGGACCAGCGCAGGAACGGCAGCGCGAGCACGAACAGGACCGCGTAGACGCCGAGGATGATCGCGACGAAGGTGTCCAGCAGCTCCAGGACGCCGCCGATGGCGAACACCCAGGCGGCGCGGACGAGGACCCGGGTCCGGGCCCGCGCGAGCTCCTCGTCCGCGGGCGGGGTGCGTCCCCCGGACAGCAGCGCGATGGACACCCCGGCCAGCGTGGCGAACAGGATCGACGAGCGACCGTCGACCACCGCGCGCCAGGTGGCCGGGTCCCAGCCGAGGTCGCCGGTGTCGCCGAGGTGCGCGCCGAACATGCCGAGGACGGCGAGCCCGCGGGCGAGGTCGACACCGCGCAGCCGCCGGCCCGCCGGCCGCTCCCGCTCCGGGCCCGCGGCGGGACGCGCGTCCCCGGCCTCGTCCTGCCCCGTGGTCATGCGGTCGTCCACCGCGGGCGCTCAGGCGCGGGGCGTCCCGGCGCCGGTCGGGACGGCGTCCAGGCCGTCCTCGACGTCGAAGAAGCGCGGCAGCGGCCGGTCGGCGTGCAGCCGCAGCAGCCGGGGCAGCCGGCGCTGCCGCAGCAGCGCGGTGTCCCGGACGGCGTCGTTGTAGAAGCGCCGGGCCAGGGCCATGCGGGCCTCGGCCTCGGCCAGCTCGGCGAGCAGCTCCGCGGGGACCCCCGGCAGCTCCGCCGGGAGGGCGCGCAGCTCCCGGCCCAGGGCGTTCTCGGCCAGCTCCCGGTCGCCGGCCGGGGTCCGGCGCGCCTCGTAGGCGGCGGTCTTCAGCCGGGTCGCGCGGTCCTCACCGAGCGCGGCGCTGTACCCGGAGGACAGGTCCTCGGCCAGGGCGGCGCGGGCGCGCAGCCGGTCCTCGAGCACCGCCCGCGCGCGGGCGACGCGGGCCTCCAGCCGCCGCAGCCGGGTGAGCGTCCAGGCGGTCCAGGCCAGGAGGAGGACGACGACGACCGCGGCGACGAGCAACCAGGCGCCGGGCGTCACGTCGGCCAACGCTAGCGGCGGACGCGCCTCAGCAGGGAGGGGAGCACCCCGTCGGTGGCGCCCGTCACCTGCGGCCACGCCTCGTCGTCGCCGGCCGTGACCTCCCCTGCGCCGGGGAGCACCACGGTCTCGTAGACGGCGAGCACCCGGCGGGCCACCACCTGCCAGTCGTAACCCGCGGCCACCTCGCTCCCGGTGGCCGACAGCGCCGCGCGCCGGGCGGGGTCGGCGAGCAGGTCCGACAGCGCCCGCGCCAGCGCCGCGCCGTCCCCGCGGCGCACCAGCACCCCGGCCGCGCCGTCCTCGAGCACCCGCGCGAACGCGTCGAGGTCGCTGGCCACGATGGGCGCACCCGCGGCCATGGCCTCGATGAGCACCACGCCGAAGGACTCCCCGAGCAGGTTGGGCGCGCAGTAGACGTCCACCGAGCGCAGGAACGCCGCCTTGTCGGCCTCGGGGAGCTCGCCGAGCAGGGCCACGTGCGGGCGCAGGTCCTCCGCCACCGCGTCCCGCAGGGCGTCGGGGTCGCCGCGGCCGGCCACCAGCAGCCGGGCGCCGGGGTGCTCGCGGACGACGGTCCGCATCGCCTCCAGCAGCA
The DNA here is from genome assembly GCF_054050335.1 of Geodermatophilus sp. SYSU D00698. NCBI lineage: Bacteria > Bacillati > Actinomycetota > Actinomycetes > Geodermatophilales > Geodermatophilaceae > Geodermatophilus > Geodermatophilus sp. SYSU D00698. The sequence continues at coordinate 73,348 of NZ_JBJGZD010000015.1, read as the reverse complement.
CCGGCAGGCCCTTGCGCGGCTCGTCGTAGCGGCCGAGGAAGCCGATCGTCGGCCCGTCGACGCCGCGCGCGGCCCCGGGCAGGGTCGGCCCCTCGGCGAAGAACCCCACGTGGACGCCGTTGGGGATGATCACCGCGTCGCCGCCGAGGTGCTCGACCTGCACGCGCCGGGCGAAGTCGGAGACGGCGATCCGGCCGGTGATCCTCTCCAGCCACGGGCGCACGACCGGGCCCCAGGCGGCCAGCCACTTCGACCGCACGGTGGCGGCGTGGAAGGTGGCCACGATCGGGCCGGTGGCGATCATGCAGACCAGCAGGCCGATCGACGGTGGCGCCGGGTCGTGCACGTGGACGACGTCGAAGTGGCCCTCGCGCAGCCAGCGGCGCACCCGCGCCGCGGACACCGGCCCGAACTGCACGCTGGCCATCGAGCCGTTGTAGGGGATCGGCACGGTGCGCCCGGCCCAGGTGAGCCAGGGGTCGGTGAGCGACTCCTCGTGCTCGGCCGGGGTGAGCACCTCGACGTGGTGGCCGAGCCCGCGCAGCGTCTCGGCGAGGTCGCGCACGTGGTACTGGACGCCCCCGGGCACGTCCCACTGGTAGGGGCAGACCAGGCCGATCCGCATCAGCGACGCTCCCCCGCCGGCGGGTCGGGCGGCACGTCGGCCCAGACACGCCCGAGCACGTGCCAGTCCTCCGGCTGCCGCGCGATGTCAGCGGTGAACGCGTCGGCCACGCCCTGCATCGCCGTCGCCACCCGGTCCCTCAGCCGGGTCCCGCCGTCGAGCGGCACCTCCTCGCCGACCTGCAGCACCCACCCGCGCTCGCTGAACCGGCAGGTGACCGGGTGCAGCGAGGCGCCGGTCTGCGCGGCCAGCAGCGCGGGACCGCCGGGCATGGTGGCCGGCCGGCCGAAGAACTCCACGGGGACGCCGCCGGAGCCGAGGTCGCGGTCGACCAGCAGGCACACCGAGCGCCCGGCCTCCAGCCACTCACGCAGCACCGCCGAGCTCGGCCGCTCCCCGCCGGTCAGGGGCACCACCCGCATGCCGAGGGTCTCCCGGTAGGCGAGGAACCGCTCGTACAGCGACTCCGGCCGCAGCCGCTCGGCGACGGTCATGAACGGCTCGCCGAGCCAGTCGAGGAACCACACCCCGGCCGCGTCCCAGTTGCCGCTGTGCGGCAGCGCCAGGATCACCGGCCGGCCCTGCGCGCGGGCGCGGGCGAGGTGGTCGATCCCGGGGACGACGGTGTCGCGCAGCACCCGCGCGGTGCCCAGGCGGGGCAGCCGGAAGGCCTCCTGCCAGTAGCGGGCGTAGGAGCGCAGCGCGCGGGCGGTGAGCGCGTCGAGCTCGTCCTCGGCGAGCTTGCCGCCGGTGGCCACGCGCAGGTTGGCCCGCAGCTGTCGGGTACCCCGGCCCTCGCGGCCGGCGGCGAAGCGGGCCACCGCGTCGAACGCGCCGCGGGCCACCGGCTCGGGCAGCCACTGCACCGCCTGCCAGCCCGCGGCGTAGCCGAGGTCCGTGGCCCGCGCGGCCGCCCGCGCCTGGAGGCCGCTCACGGGGCCGGCGCCGACGGCGTCAGCGACTTCCCCCGGGCGCCGCGGTGGACGGCGGCCACCCGCTGCGCGACGGTCACCGCGCCGCCCACCACCAGCAGCCACAGCCCCACGTCGACGGCGTACGGCAGACCCAGGCCGGTCAGGCCGGTGCCGGTGAGCACCAGGATCAGCCGCTCGGTGCGCTCGACCAGGCCGACGTCGCACGGGATGCCGACGCCCTCGGCCCGCGCCTTGATGTAGCTGGTCAGCACGCCGAGGACGAGCCCCACCATCGCCAGCAGCGCGAGCAGCCGGTCGTCGCCCTCGCCGGTGTACCACCACACCAGCGCCCCGAAGACGGCGGCGTCGACGGCGCGGTCGCAGGTCGAGTCCAGCACCGCGCCGAACGCCGACCCGCCGCCGCGGGCCCGCGCGAGCGCGCCGTCGAGCATGTCGAGCAGGACGAACAGCGTGACGGTGAACGCGCCCCAGAACAGGACGCCGTGGGCGACGAGCACCACCGCCGCGACGATCGCGCCGACGGTGCCGGTGACCGTGATCGCGTCCGGGGTCACCCCCGCCCGCGCCAGCCGGGTGACCACCGGCGCCCAGAACCGGCCGACGGCCGCCCGGGCGCCCGACCCCAGCACGGTCAGTCCCCCGTCCGCGCGGACGGGGCCGACGACGCAGCCCCCGGCCAGGCCGCGGCCAGCAGCGTGCGGGTCTCGGCCAGCACCTGCGGCAGCACCCGGGTGAGGCCGATGACCGGCATGAAGTTCGTGTCGCCGCCCCAGCGCGGCACCGCGTGCTGGTGCAGGTGGTCGGCGATCCCGGCCCCCGCCACCGACCCCTGGTTCATCCCGATGTTGAAACCGTGTGCTCCGGTCACCTGCCGCACCACCCGCATCGCCGTCTGCGTGAACGCGCCCAGCTCGGCGACCTCGGCGTCGGTCAGGTCGGTGTAGTCGGGCACGTGCCGGTAAGGGACCACCATGAGGTGCCCGGCGTTGTAGGGGTAGAGGTTCAGCACCGCGAAGACGGTCGCGCCGCGCGCCACCACCAGCCCCTGCTCGTCCGGCATCGCCGGGATGAGGCAGAACGGGCAGTCGTGCTCGCCGGTCGGCTTGCCCGAGCCCCGGATGTAGGCCATCCGGTAGGGCGTCCACAGGTGCTCGAAGACGGCGGCCGGCCCGCCGTCGTCGGCGGAGACGGGGACCGTGAAGCCGTCGGGCCCCACGGTCACCGCGACTCCAGGGGCGCGTCCGCCGTCGGGTCGGCGTTGTGCCGCGCGGCCACCCAGGCGACGACGGCGTCGACGGCCTCGTCGACCGGCACGCCGTTGCGCTGGCTGCCGTCGCGGTAGCGGAAGGAGACCGCACCGGCTTGCGCGTCGGTGGCCCCGGCGATGAGCACGAAGGGCACCTTCTGCTTGCTGGCGTTGCGGATCTTCTTCTGCATGCGGTCGTCGGAGTCGTCGACCTCGACCCGGATGCCGTGGGTGCGCAGCTTCAGCGCGACGTCGGTCAGGTACCCGACCTGGTCGTCGGTGACCGGGATGCCGACCACCTGCACCGGCGCGAGCCACGCGGGGAACGCGCCGGCGTAGTGCTCGGTGAGGACGGCGAAGAAGCGCTCGATCGAGCCGAACAGCGCGCGGTGCAGCATCACCGGCCGCTGGCGGGACCCGTCGGCGGCGGTGTACTCCAGGCCGAACCGCTCGGGCAGGTTGAAGTCGACCTGGATGGTCGACATCTGCCAGCTGCGGCCGATGGCGTCGCGGGCCTGCACGGAGATCTTCGGGCCGTAGAACGCCGCGCCGCCCGGGTCGGGGACGAGCTCGAGGCCGGAGTCCAGCGCCGCCTGCCGCAGCGCCTCGGTGGCGACCTCCCAGCTCTCGTCCGACCCCACGGACTTGTCCGGATTGCGGGTGGACAGCTCGAGGTAGAAGTCGCTGAGGCCGTAGTCGGCGAGCAGGCCGAGCACGAAGTCGAGCAGCCCGCGCAGCTCCCCGGCCATCTGCTCGGGGGTGCAGTAGATGTGCGCGTCGTCCTGGGTGAAGCCGCGGGCGCGGGTGAGCCCGTGGATGACGCCGGACTTCTCGTACCGGTAGACGGTGCCGAACTCGAACAGCCGCAGCGGCAGCTCGCGGTAGGAGCGGCCGCGGGACCCGAACACCAGGTTGTGCATCGGGCAGTTCATCGGCTTGAGGTAGTAGTCCTGCCCCTGCCGGCGGACGGTGCCGTCGGCGTCGCGCTCCTCGTCGAGCTGCATGGGCGGGTACATGCCCTCGGCGTACCAGTCGAGGTGGCCGGAGATCTCGAACAACCGGCCCTTGGTGATGTGCGGGGTGTTGACGAAGGAGTACCCACCCTCCTCGTGCCGCCGGCGGCTGTAGGCCTCCAGCTCCCGCCGGACGACACCGCCCTTCGGGTGGAACACCGCCAGGCCCGACCCGATCTCGTCGGGGAAGCTGAACAGGTCCAGCTCGGCGCCGAGGCGGCGGTGGTCGCGGCGCTCGGCCTCGGCGACCTGCTCCAGGTACGCCTTGTGCGCCTCGCGGCTCTCCCACGCGGTGCCGTAGACCCGCTGCAGCTGCGGGTTCTTCTCGCTGCCCCGCCAGTAGGCGGCGGCCGAGCGGGTGAGGCTGAACGCCGGGATGTTCGAGGTGCGCGGCAGGTGCGGGCCGCGGCACAGGTCGGTCCACAGCCGCTCGCCGGTGCGCGGGTCGAGGTTGTCGTACATGGTCAGCTGCGCGCCGCCGACCTCGACGGAGGCGCCGTCATCGGAGGACGCAGCCTCGCCGCCCTTGAGGCCGATCAGCTCGAGCTTGTACGGCTCGTGCGCGAGCTCCGCGCGGGCGTCGTCGTCGCTGATCTCCCGGCGGGCGAAGCGCTGCCCGGCCTTGACGATCTGCTGCATGCGCTTCTCCAGCGCCTGCAGGTCCTCCGGGGTGAACGGCTTCTCGGGGTCGAAGTCGTAGTAGAAGCCGTTCTCGACCGGCGGGCCGATGCCCAGCCGGGTGCCGGGGAACAGGTCCTGCACGGCCTGGGCGAGCACGTGCGCGGTCGAGTGCCGGATGACCGCCCGCCCCTCGGGGCTGGCCGCGACGACGGGCTCGACCTCGGCGTCGGCGTCGGGGGTCCAGGCGAGGTCGCGCAGGTCGCCGGTGGCCAGGTCGCGGACGACGACGGCGCCGTCGGGGCCCTTGAGCGCGACCCCGGCCTGCTTGAGCGCCTGCTCGGCCGTCGTCCCGGCCGGCACCCGGATCGGGGTGGTTGCGGCAGGGGGAAGCGCGGCGGACACGGGGGCTCCTGGGGGGTCGCGAGGTGCTCGGACGGCGCCCGGCCGGAGGCGGACGCGCACCGGCCAGCCTAACGAGCGTCCGCGCCGGCCCCGGGGACCCGACTACGCGGGGAGGACCTCGTCGCCGACCGTGACCGTCCCCGGCTCGGCCACCTCGGCGTAGACGCCCAGGCAGTGCTTCGGCAGCCGCGTGACCTGCAGCACGGCCGAGCCCAGCCGCAGCCGGCGGCCCACCCAGGTCCGCTCGTCGTCGGCGGGCAGGTCGAGGAGCAGGTTGGCCCGTGGGTCCTCGGCGCCGCAGCCGGCCGGGACGACGCCGGCCGCGGCCCGGTCCAGCGCCTGGCGGGAGACCAGGTGCACCGCCGCGGCGCCCTCGGGGCGGCCGGTCAGCGGCTCGAGCCGCACCGGCCGGCCCAGCGCCGCGGCGACGGCGGCGGCGTCGAGGTCGGGGGAACCGGTGGGGACGACGCCGGCGAGTCCCGGGGCGTCCTTGCCGCGCAGCACCCGCCCGTCGAGGTCGACGACGGCCGACTCCCGGTCCCCCGCCAGCCCGGCGGGGCCGACCTCGGCCTGCTGCAGCGGCGTCCCGGCGCACCCGCGGACGGGGTAGACCGAGATGCCGACGACCGTCCCCGCGCTCACGCGGGCCAGGCTAGGCGGACCGGGCGACGACGACACCGCGGCGGCGCAGCCGGCGCAGCTGGGACTCCAGGTACGGCCGGGCCCGGCGCTGCCCGCCGCGGACGGCGATCGCCTCGGCCAGCCCGGTCAGGACGCGGGCCAGCCGCTGCTCGTCGACGGGCCAGCCGCGGCGCAGGCACTCCTCCAGCCACTCGACCGGTGCGGTGTGCCCGCGCTCGCCGTTGCACCGCCGGCAGGCGGCCACCTCGTTCTCCAGCCACGACGGGCCGCCCTTGACCCGCGGCACGACGTGCTCGGTGGTGGGGGGGACGTGCCCGGTGAGCGCGCGGCCGCACCAGATGCAGGTGGGTCCGTCGCGCTCCACGGCCGCGTCCAGTCGGGCGACCCTGTCCAGTGCCCTCCGGTCCGGTGCCATCGCCCCCATGGTGCGCCCGATCCGGGCGGAGGCGGCGGGTGCGCCCGGTCCCGGTGCGCCCGGTCCCCGTGCGCCGGTCCCCGTGCGCTCAGTCCCGGCGGCCGCGCCCGGCCACCCGCGGGGGCCGCGGCAGCAGCGCCGCCGTCAGGGCGGCCTGCCGGCGCCGGCGGACCGCCCGCCGGAACCGCTCGTGGCCGTGGCCGGCACCGGGCGGGTGGGCCGACCACACGAGGTCGCCCGCCGCGGCGCCGTCGTCGCCGGCGCGGTCCCGCAGGTGCGCGAGGACGCGGCCGGCGAGGTCGTCGTCGGCGAGCAGCGCCGCCCAGTCCTCGGGGTCCCGGTCCTCGTCGGCCAGCGCCTCGCCGATCCAGGCGAACACCCCGGGGCCGAAGGACCGCACCGCCAGGTCCCCGACGACGGCGTGCGCGGCGTCGACCGCCGCCCCGGCCTCGAGCGCCACCTCCAGCTCGACGACGGCACGCAGCGTGTACGCATCGGGCACCGGCGGGGTCGGCTCCATCCCCGCATCGTGCAGCACGGCGGGTCCGCCACCGATGAGAAACGGGATCCGCCAGTGTCTGACCCGACGAGACCGGCCGACAGGGCCGGCCGACCGACCGAGGAGCAGGCATGGGCGTCATCCGGGTGCACGAGTTCACCACCGTCGACGGGGTCGTCGACGCACCGATGTGGACGGTCGACTACGGCTTCCCCGACGACCTGGCCGCCTCGATCGGGTCCCTCACGGCGCCGGCGGAGGGGATCCTGCTCGGCCGCACGACCTTCGAGATGTTCGCGCCGGCGTGGTCCACCCGGACCGTCGAGGAGGACCCCGGCGCGCCGTTCTTCAACGACACGACCAAGTACGTCGTCTCCTCGACGCTGTCCGACGCCGAGGGCGTGTGGCGCAACTCCACCTCCCTCGGCGGCTACGACGCCGACCGGATCCGGGAGCTCAAGGCGGACCGGGACCTCTACGTCAGCGGCAGCGCCACCCTCGTGCGGGCGCTGGTGGCCGACGGCCTGGTCGACGAGCTGCACCTGTACGTGTACCCGGTCGCCGTCGGCGAGGGCATCCACCTGTTCCCCGAGGGCACGAAGCAGAAGCTGTCGCTGGTCGGCGTCGAGGCGCTGAGCAACGGCGTCGCGCACCTCACCTACGGCCCGGCCGCCTGAGCCGCCGGGGACTGCGCGAGAGGGCCGGGCTCCCCGTCGTCGGGAGCCCGGCCCTCCCGTCTCCCGGGACGGCAGCCCGCAGGAGTCGTCGCCGTCGTGGTCGGCCGACACCACCGGCCGACACCACCGGCCGGCGTCGCCCTGAGCGGCGTCGGCCCGGGTGACGACGGGGTCTCCCCCCGTGGACGCAGAGAGGGCCGGGCCCCCGTCGGGAGCCCGGCCCTCTCGTGCCGGTGGGCGATACTGGGTTCGAACCAGTGACCTCTTCGGTGTGAACGAAGCGCTCTACCACTGAGCCAATCGCCCGTTGCGCCGTCCATGATGCCAGACGGTCAGCGCCACAGGGGCACCCACCCCGGCACCCAGTCCGGAACGCCGGTGAGGTGCAGCGTGACGACCAGGACGCCGTAGACGAACGCCGCCGTCAGCACGCCGATGCCCAGGCGCACCCACACCGGCTGGCGGCCCAGCCAGTCGGTCCAGGCCTTGACGTGCCGCTTGGTGAACTCCAGCAGCCGCTCGGCCCACATGAACTCGGTGGCCAGCACGAACAGGCCGGCGATGACGGTGAGCCAGCCGGGCCCCGGCAGCGGGATGGTGACCAGGCCGACGGCGACGACCAGGCTGCCGACGATGCCGACGGCCATCCGGTAGGTGTGGTCGACCGAGCGGCGGGCGGCCAGACGCCGCCGCCACCGGGACTCCGCGACCCGCTCGCGCAGGCTGTGGTAGCCGTCCTGCGCGAAGTGCTCCCGCCGCTGCTCCGCGGTCGGTCGTGCCCGCCGCTGCCGCGGGGGCGGCGACACCGTGTCCTGTCCGCTCAGCTGGTCACCTGCCCGTTCGCCACCACGTCCGACGGTTGCGCCGGAGCCTGCCGGCCGGGCTCGATGCTGATCGCGTAGGCCGCGTAGTCGTCGAGACCGGTCGAGGCGGAGCCTACGGTCCGGAGGTCGGTCCGTGGGGAGACGACGTCGAAGGTGCCGAGCGCCACGGGCGCGTCGTCGACCACGCCCCACAGCACGTAGACGCTGTCGCTGCTGTCGTTGACCCGCAGGCCGTGCGCGACGACCTCCAGCTGCGCGTCGCGGGCGACGACGGTGGCCACCGGGTCCCCGTCGCCGTCCTGGACGGGGGCGATGGTCGCCCGGCCCGGCTGCAGCAGCGCCTCGAGGACCTGCTGCTGCTCCACGGCGGCGGCGCGGGCGTCGTCCCGCGCGGAGCTCAGGACGACGTTCCAGGTGCCGAGCGCCAGGATCGCCGCGACGGCCGCGGCGACCAGGGCGTTGGGCAGCACCCGCCGCCACACCGGGCGCGGGTCCGGCGCGGGCTCCTCCGGCGCGGGCACGTAGCCGGGGAAGCCGGTCGCGACGGGACCGTCGGTGCGGCGGCGCCCGCCGGGGGCGCCCGGGACCGGTGGCGGGACGGGCGCCACGGTCGGGGCGGCGGGGTCGACGCCGGCCGGCGGCGGGAGCTGCTCGGACTCCTCGACCGCGGCCCGCAGCCGCTCGCGCAGCCGGTCGTCCGGCTCGGCCGGCGGCAGGTCCGCGGCCAGCGCCGCCATCACCTCGGAGGTCTCGGCGACGGTCCGGGTGCACCGCGGGCAGGTGGGCAGGTGGGCGCCGAACAGCGCCTCGTCCTCGGGCTCGAGCGCGTGCAGCGCCCAGCCGACGGCGAGCTCGTCGAAGGGCTCGTGGGAGTCGGGGCGCGGACTCACCGGGCGCCTCCGTCGACCGCGGCGGGACCGCTGAGCGCACCACCCGCGGTGGGCCCGGCGACCCCGCCGAGCTCCTCCTTCAGCCGGCGCATGCCGGCCAGCATGCGGGTCTTCACCGTCCCCAGCGGGGCGCGGGTCAGGGCCGCGACCTCCCGCTGGGTGTACCCGCCGTAGTAGGCGAGGGTGAGCGCCTCCCGCTGGGCGTCGGGCAGCGCCCCGAGCGCGGTGCGCACGCGCTCGGACACCACCCGGTCCCACGCCTCGTCCTCGACGTCGCGGGCGCCGGTGGGGGCGCTCAGCGCGAGGTCGTCCTCGGCGCGGGCCCGGCGGCGGCGGTGCGACTCCTCCCGGCGGACGGCGTCGACGGCCTTGTGGTGGACCATCGCCATCAGCCAGGCCGAGAAGCTGCCGCGGGCGCCGTCGTAGGCGTGCGGGTCGCGCCAGACGGCGAGGAACACGTCCTGGACGACGTCCTCGGCGAGGGTGTCGTCGGCGAGCACCCGCCGGGCCAGTGCGAACGCCGGCCGCCGGAACCGGTCGTAGAGGTCGTCCACGGCACCCCGGTCGCCCGCCCGTACGCGCGCCACGAGGTCCAGGTCACCGGGGTCGCCCTCCGGACGTCGTGCCGGACGCGTCACGGTTCCCATGGTCACACGTCGCATTCGCGACAGCGCGCTTCGCGGTTCACCACGCCGGGTAGGGAGGTCCCCGGACGGTCTCCGCCCCTGAACCCGGTGGGACCGCGCGGACCGGTCGGGACGATGACCGCCCGCGGCCGGCCCGGCCGCGGCGACACGCCCGGCAACAGGTCGGCGCAACATCCGGCTCCGCTCGTCGTTACACGTGACATGGATCGAGGCGACATGGCACACCGCTCCCCCTCCGGGTACTCCGTCCCGACGACGCTGTACCTGGTCGGACCCACCTCGTGGACCGAGGTGCCGGCCGCCCTCTCCTACGCGGTGCACGACCCCTTCGCGGTGCGGATCGGCTTCGGCGAGGGCGGGGAGGTCGCCGCCGACGGCATCACCTGGCTGGTCGGCCGCGAACTGCTCGCCGCGGGGCTCGAGCGGCCGGCCGGCGACGGCGACGTGCGCATCTGGCCGGCCCGCACCACCGGTGACGTGCTGTACCTGCACCTGCGGGCCCCGTCCGGGGAAGCGCTGTTCGAGCTGTCCCGCGCCACGGTGGCCGCGTTCCTGCAGCGGACCGAGGAGCTCGTGCCCTCCGGGCAGGAGACGGCGGCGCTCGACGTCGACGACGCGCTGGCCGCGCTGCTGTCCGGTGGCGGGGCCGATCCCGGGGCGCGGTGAGCCCGGGGGGACCCCCCGTGAAACCCGCGCCGCGGGTCGGGTATGGTTCTCCCTGCACGACAGCGACACAACAGAACACAGCAACGCGGACGTGGCTCAGTTGGTAGAGCATCACCTTGCCAAGGTGAGGGTCGCGGGTTCGAATCCCGTCGTCCGCTCGGGACCTCGGGCGCTGGTCGCGAGACCGGCGCCCGTGTGTGCGGTGGAGTGGCCGAGAGGCGAGGCAACGGCCTGCAAAGCCGTCTACACGGGTTCAAATCCCGTCTCCACCTCGCCTCCTCGCCGAGCGCGGTGGAGCGGGCCGGTCGGCAGACCGGACTCGGGCGATTGGCTCAGTGGTAGAGCGCTACCTTGACACGGTAGAGGTCACTGGTTCGAACCCAGTATCGCCCACCAGCACGCGGAGCCCCGGACCCCCGCGGTCCGGGGCTCCCGTCGTCTCCGGGCCCTCACCCGGCGCGGCCGGCCGGGCGGGCGCTCACCGCCGTTCCCCCACCGCCGGCGCCACCCGCTCCTCCCAGAACCGCTCCACCTGGGCGGCGAGTGCCTCGGGGGCGCCGCTGTTGTCGAGGACGACGTCGGCCACCGCCCGGCGCTGCTCGTCGGTGGCCTGGGCGGCGATGCGGGCGCGCGCGTCGTCCTCGGTGAGCCCGCGCAGCACCAGCCGGGCGACGCGGGTGTCCAGGTCGGTCTCGACGACCAGCACGAGGTCGTACGCGCCGGCCTGGCCGGTCTCCACCAGCAGCGGGACGTCCTGGACCACGACGGCGTCCTCCGGGGCGGACCGGACGACCTCCAGGGCGCGCGCACGCACCAGGGGGTGCACGATGCCGTCCAGCCGTGCCCGCGCCTGCGGGTCGGCGAAGACGACGGCGGCCAGCGCCGGGCGGTCCAGCGCCCCGTCGGAGGTGAGCACGTCCGGCCCGAAGGCCTCGACGACGGCGGCCAGACCCGCCGTGCCGGGCTCCACGACCTCCCGGGCGATGCGGTCGGCGTCCACGACCAGCGCCCCGCGGGCCGCCAGCAGCGCGGCCACCGTGCTCTTCCCCGACCCGATCCCGCCGGTCAACCCGATGCGCAGCACGGACGGACGGTAACGAGCGCGCGGACGGCGGTCACGGACGGGTAACACCCGCCCCCTGCGCCCGGCGCGTCGCACCAGTCACACCCGTCACTCCTCATAACGTCCGCCCCGTCGGTTCCCCACGGAGGGGGACGCAGCCGAGGAAGGCAGGCAGCCCGATGTCGCAGCCCCGTACCGCCGTCGCGACGGTCCCCGCCGGTCCCCGCACCCCGGGCCGGCACCGGGCGGAGCGTGCGGGCGGGATCCGGGTGGCCGACATCCCCGCCGTGCGCACGCGCATGGCGATGCAGAAGGCGGAGCCCCCGCGCCGTGGGGCGTTCCTCCGCTGGCTGCTCGACGCCGCCCCGGCCGGCCGCCACACCTGGCAGTCGCTGGCCGCGGCCGGCGGCCGCCCGCGCTCCGCCTTCGCGATCATCCTCAGCCTCTGACCAAGGACCTCCTCGCCCCCCACTGCTCGCACGCTCGCAGCGGGCCCCTGCGAGGAGGCCGGTCCGGCGCTCGCTCTGGAGCAGCGCCCGACGAGACCGGGTGCCCGCCCGGACGGGGACGGCGGGCGGGCACCCCCCTGCGCCACCCCGGTGCGCGCACGACGGAGGCCCAGGACCTCGAGGGTCCTGGGCCTCCGTCGTTCGTCAGACCGTCAGCGCACGGTCAGCGGGTCACTCCCCGCCGGCGAGCTTGGCCCGCAGCGCGGCGAGCGCCTCGTCGCTGGCCAGGGTGCCGCCACCGGTGGTGGTGTCCGCGGGGGCGTCACCGCCGGAGGAGTAGTTGCCCCCCGCAGCGGCCTCCGCGTCGGCCGCGCGGGCCTCGGCGATCTGCTTCCGGTGCGCCTCGAAGCGCGCCTGGGCCTCGGCGTACTGCCGCTCCCAGGTCTCCCGGGCCTCCTCGTAGCCCTCGAGCCACTCGCCGGTCTCCGGGTCGAAGCCCTCGGGGTAGATGTAGTTGCCCTGCTCGTCGTACGAGGCGGCCATGCCGTAGGCGGCCGGGTCGAACTGCTCCTCGTCGCCGATGACGCCCTCGTTGGCCTGCTTGAGCGACAGGCTGATGCGGCGCCGGTCGAGGTCGATGTCGATGACCTTGACGAGGATCTCGTCGCCGACCTGCACGACCTGCTCCGGGATCTCCACGTGGCGCTCGGCCAGCTCGGAGATGTGGACCAGACCCTCGATGCCCTCGTCGACCCGGACGAACGCACCGAAGGGCACCAGCTTGGTGACCTTGCCCGGCACGACCTGGCCGATCTGGTGGGTGCGGGCGAACTGGCGCCACGGGTCCTCCTGCGTCGCCTTCAGCGACAGGGAGACCCGCTCGCGGTCGAGGTCGACGTCGAGGACCTCGACGGTGACCTCCTGGCCCACCTCGACGACCTCGGAGGGGTGGTCGATGTGCTTCCAGGACAGCTCGGAGACGTGCACGAGGCCGTCCACGCCGCCGAGGTCGACGAACGCACCGAAGTTGACGATCGAGGAGACGACGCCGGTGCGCACCTGGCCGCGGGCGAGCTTGTTGAGGAACTCGCTGCGGACCTCGGACTGCGTCTGCTCCAGCCACTGCCGGCGGGACAGGACGACGTTGTTGCGGTTCTTGTCGAGCTCGATGATCTTGGCCTCGAGCTCGCGGCCCACGTAGGGCTGCAGGTCGCGGACGCGGCGCATCTCGACCAGCGACGCGGGGAGGAAGCCGCGCAGGCCGATGTCGAGGATGAGACCGCCCTTGACGACCTCGATGACGGTGCCGGTGACGACCTCGTCGGCTTCCTTCTTGGCCTCGATCGTGCCCCAGGCGCGCTCGTACTGGGCGCGCTTCTTGGACAGGATCAGGCGGCCTTCCTTGTCCTCCTTCTGGAGGACGAGAGCTTCCACCTCGTCGCCGACCTTGACGACCTCGTTGGGGTCGACGTCGTGCTTGATGGACAGCTCGCGCGAGGGGATGACGCCCTCGGTCTTGTAGCCGATGTCCAGCAGCACCTCGTCCCGGTCGACCTTGACGATGACGCCTTCGACGATGTCGCCGTCGTTGAAGTACTTGATCGTCTGGTCGATCGCGGCGAGGAAGTCCTCGGCGGTGCCGATGTCGTTCACCGCGATCTGGGGGGTGCTGTCGGGACGGACCTGGGTGGAGGTCATGTGGTCGAGTGCTCCGGACGGGGGATGCGTAGGGACAGGGGGACCGCGGCCGGGTGACCGCGGGAGCGGGGAGAGCCGGCGCGCGCCGATCCCTTGCGGGTAACAGCACTGACAGACCTCTGGCGCATCCCCATGGTACGGACGCGCGCGCACCGGGGTCCACCGGGTGGGCGACCTCTGCCGATCCGGCGCGGCGTGTCACGCTGGGCGTGTCATGGTGCCGCCGCCCACGCTCCCCCTCGGGCCCGACGGCTACCCCGCCGCCGGGGGTGTCGAGCGGCGGCCGGCCGGGTCCGCCGAGTCGGTCCGCGCCAACCGCGGCTGGTGGGACGCCGCCGCGCCGGCCTACCTCGCCGAGCACGGCGACGACCTCGGCGACGTCGACTTCCTGTGGTGCCCGGAGGGCCTGCGCGAGGCCGACGCGCACCTGCTCGGCGACGTCGCCGGCCGCCGGGTGCTCGAGGTCGGCTGCGGGTCGGCGCCGTGCGCGCGGTGGCTGCGCCGGGCCGGGGCCGACGTCGTCGCGCTGGACCTGTCGGCCGGGATGCTCGCCCGCGCGGCGGAGTGGGGCCGGACCACCGGCGTCGTCGTGCCGCTGCTGCAGGCCGACGTGGGCGCGCTCCCGCTGGCCGGCGCGTCGTTCGACGTCGTCTGCTCGGCGTTCGGCGGGCTGCCGTTCGTGGCCGACGTCGAGGGGGCGCTGGCCGAGGTGGCGCGGGTGCTGCGCCCGGGCGGGCGGTTCGCCGCGTCGGTCAACCACCCGTTCCGCTGGCCGCTGCCGGACTCCCCCGACCCCGAGGACCTGCGGGTCGTCTCGTCCTACTTCGACCGCCGGCCCTACGTGGAGACCGACGGCGAGGGCCGGACGGTGTACGTCGAGCACCACCGCACGGTCGGCGACTGGGTGCGCGCCGTCGTCGGGGCGGGCCTGGTCCTCGACGACCTGGTCGAGCCGGAGTGGACGCCGGGCCGCACGCAGGAGTGGGGCCAGTGGTCGCCGGCCCGCGGCGCGCTCGTCCCCGGCACGCTCGTCCTGGTCGCCCACCGGCCCTGGTGAAGGACCCCGGTGCCCCCCACGCCTCGCAGACTCGGCGCGGGCCCCCGCACCGGGGCCGCTCGTGTCGACACCTGACCCTCTGCTCGAGGTCGAGGCTCAGTGGGCGGCGGCGTCCCAGCTGCGGCCCACGCCGACCGAGACCTCCATCGGCACCGACAGCTGCGCGGCCCCGGACATCTCGCGGCGGACCAGCTCCTCCAGCGCCTCCCGCTCCCCCGGCGCCACCTCGAGCACGAGCTCGTCGTGCACCTGCAGCAGCATCCGCGAGCGGAGCCCCTCGGCCCCGATCGCCCGCTCGACCCCGAGCATGGCGACCTTGATGACGTCGGCCGCCGAGCCCTGGATCGGGGCGTTGAGCGCCATCCGCTCGGCCATCTGCCGGCGCTGCCCGTTGTCGCTGGTGAGGTCGGGCAGGTAGCGGCGCCGGCCGAGGGTGGTCTCGGTGTAGCCGCGCAGCCGGGCCTCCTCGACGACGCCGTCGAGGTACTCGCGGATCCCGCCGAAGCGCTCGAAGTAGGCGTGCATCTGCTCGCGCGCCTCCTCGGTGGAGATGCGCAGCTGCTGCGCCAGCCCGTAGGCGCTCAGTCCGTAGGCCAGGCCGTAGCTCATCGCCTTGATCCGGCGCCGCATCTCCGGGTCGACCTCCTCGATGGGGATGTCGTAGGCCCTCGAGGCGACGAAGGAGTGCAGGTCCTCCCCCGAGGTGAAGGCCTCGATCAGCCCCTCGTCCCCGGACAGGTGGGCCATGATCCGCATCTCGATCTGGCTGTAGTCGGCCGTCATCAGCGACTCGAAGCCCGGGCCGACGACGAACGCCTGCCGGATGCGGCGGCCCTCGGCGCTGCGGATCGGGATGTTCTGCAGGTTCGGGTCGATCGAGGACAGCCGGCCGGTGGCGGCGATCGTCTGCTGGAACGTCGTGTGGATGCGGCCGGCGTCGTCGACCATCGGGATCAGCCCGTCGATGACCGTGCGCAGCCGGGTGACGTCGCGGTGGCGCAGCAGGTGCTCGAGGAAGGGGTGCCCGGTCTGCGCCAGCAGCCAGGTGAGCGCGTCGGCGTCGGTGGTGTAGCCGCTCTTGATCTTCTTGGTCTTCGGCAGGCCCAGCTCGTCGAACAGCACCGCCTGGAGCTGCTTGGGCGACCCGAGGTTGATCTCCCGGCCGATGACGGCGTACGCCTCGGCGGCCGCGGCGGCCACACCCTCGGCGAACTCGCGCTGCAGCTCGGCGAGCAGGTCCGTGTCGACGGCGATGCCGCGGTGCTCCATCCGGGCGAGCACCCGGGTCAGCGGCAGCTCCATCCCCTGCAGCAGGTGGTCGCCCCCCTTCTGCGCGAGGACCTGCTCGAGGGCGTCGGAGAGGTCGTTGACGGCGACCGCCTTGAGGACGTCGGCGTGCGCGGCCTCGGCGGCGAGGTCGGCCTCGCTCGGCCCCATCCCGTCGAGGGTCATCTGGCCCTCGGGCTCGGCGGCGTCCTTGAGCTCGCGCTTGAGGTAGCGCACCGAGAGGTCGCCGAGGTCGAAGGAGCGCTGCCCCGGCGTCGCCAGGTAGGCGGCCAGCGCGGTGTCGCTGGCCAGGCCCTGCAGGTCCCAGCCGCGCGACCACACCGCCAGCAGCGGGCCCTTGACGTCGTGCGCCACCTTCTCGGCGGCCGGGTCGGCCAGCCAGTCGGCCAGCGCCTGCTCGTCGGCGACGTCGAGGTCGGGACCGAGGTCGACGAACACCGCGTGGTCGTCGGCGGCGGCCAGCGCGAGCCCGGTCAGCTCACCGGCCCCCCGGCCCCAGGTGCCGCGGAAGACGACGCCGGTCCGCCCGGTGCGGGCGTGCGCGTCCAGCCACGCGGACAGCCCGCCGGCCGGCACCTCGTCGGCGGTGACGTCGAAGCCGCCCTCGACCTCGGGCTCGGCGCTGCTCAGCGTGGCGAACAGCCGCTCGCGCAGCACCCGGAACTGCAGGTTGTCGAAGAGGGTGTGCACCTCGTTGCGGTCCCAGGCGCGGACGGCGAGGTCCTGCGGGCCGAGGTCGAGGGCGACCTGCCGGTCGAGCTCGGTGAGCCGCCGGTTCTGCAGCACCGAGGACAGGTGCTCGCGCAGCTTCTCGCCGACCTTGCCCTTGACCGTGTCCACGCGGTCGACCAGCTCGTCCAGGGAGCCGTACTCGCGCACCCACTTGGCCGCGGTCTTCTCCCCCACGCTCGGGATGCTGGGCAGGTTGTCGCTCGGGTCCCCGCGCAGCGCGGCGAAGTCCGGGTACTGCTGCGGGGTCAGGCCGTACTTCGCCTCGACCTCCTCCGGCGTGAACCGGGTGAGGTCCGAGACGCCCTTGCGCGGGTAGAGCACGGTCACGTGCTCGTCGACCAGCTGCAGCGCGTCGCGGTCGCCGGTGCAGATGAGCACGTCCATGCCCTGCTCCACGGCCTGCACGGTGAGCGTGGCGATGACGTCGTCGGCCTCGTAGCCCGGCGCGGTGATCACCGGGATCCGCAGCGCGGCGAGCACCTCCTGGATGAGGCTGACCTGCCCGCGGAAGTCGGTGGGGCTCTCGGTGCGGTTGGCCTTGTACTCCGCGTAGATCTCGCTGCGGAACGTCTGCCGGCCGACGTCGAAGGCCACCGCGAGGTGGGTGGGCTGCTCGTCGCGCAGCACGTTGATGAGCATCGACGTGAAGCCGTAGACGGCGTTGGTCGGCTGGCCCGTCGTCGTGGAGAAGTTCTCCACCGGCAGGGCGAAGAAGGCGCGGTAGGCCAGCGAGTGCCCGTCGAGGAGGAGCAGCCGCGGCCGCTGGGCGGCGGGCTGAGCCGTCGCCGAGGGGGCGGTGGGCGCGGGGGTGGTCACCGGAGCGGACATCGCGCACGATCCTAGGTGCGCTCACCCACGCTTCCGAGGCCCCGCACGGAGGGCCGGCCCGCCCGCGGTTACGGTGCCCGGCGTGACCTCCGCTCCCCCGGACTGGCTGGCGCCCGGCGCGGCCAGCCCGCTCGACGACAAGCTCGGCATCACGATCGTCGACTACGACCCGGCCCGGCTGGTGGCGACGATGCCGGTCGAGGGCAACCAGCAGCCCTTCGGCCTGCTGCACGGCGGGGCCACGTGCTCGCTGGTCGAGACGATCGGCTCCTGGGCGGCCATGCTCAACGCCGGCCCGGGGAAGAAGGCCGTCGGGGTGGAGCTGAACGCCAGCTACCTGCGCGCGGCGACGTCGGGCACGGTCACCGCCGTGTGCACCCCGGCCCGCGTCGGCCGCACGCTGTCGACGTTCCTCGTCGAGGTCACCGACGACCGGGGGCGGACCACCGCCACCGCGCGGCTGACCTGCGCGATCCTCCCGGCCTAGGCGAGGGCCCCGCGGCTCCCACCGCTCGCGGGCCCGCGGCGGTTCAGGCGGGCAGCGCCCGGGACACCGGGCGGCGGCGCGGGGGCCGGGGCAGCGGGATGCCGCCGCGCTGCCAGGCGGCCAGCGACCGGGCCAGCGTCTCCCGCGGCACGATGCGGCGGGTGGTGAGCGGCGCGAAGCCCATCCGCGCGAAGAACCGCTGCCGCTCGGCCTCGTGCCCGCCGACCGCGGCGACGACGTGCTCGGCGCCGACCTCCGCGGCGTGGTCGGCGGCCGCGGCCAGCAGCGCCGCCCCGGCCCCGCACCGGCGGTGGTCCCGGTGCACGACGAGGTTGTCCACGGTGACCTGCGGGACGCCGAGCACCGCCGACAGCGGGTCCAGCCCCAGCACGGCCAGCCCGACGGCGACCTCGCCCGCGGTGGCCGCGGTCGCGGCGTTGGCGCCGGGCAGCACGGCGAGCACCACCCGGTGCGCGGGGTCGGCCAGCAGCCGGCGGAAGCCGGCCGCCGCGGCCGCACCCGGTGTCTGCCCGGTGAGGACGCCCTCCGCGTGCGCCTCGGCGCGGTGCTGGCGCACCAGGGCGAGGACGGCGGGCAGGTCGTCGGGGCGCGCCGTTCGCGTGACGACGCGGGACCGCTGGCCGGTAGCAGACACGTGAGCCCTCCCTGGACGGCGCCGCCGAGCGTGCACCTCCCGCGACCCGCGGCCACGCAGACGCGCCGGTCCTGGGACGGGAGTGATCACCAGGACGGGTGCGTCGGCGCGTCGCGCTTCGGTCACAGTGCAGCGACGAGGGAACGGGGACGCAACACGCCTGGGTTACCGTCACGCCTCCACTGCCCGCGTTGTGTCGCGCGACACCCACCGTGCCGATCGACGCCACGCCCCCAGGGCAGTGCCACGAACAGGGAGGTTGTGTGAGGCACCCGTCAGCCACTGCCGGGCCACCTCGGCCACACCGGAGCGCGATCCGCCCGGGCCCGGGGACCGCCCGGAGGGTGCTGCTCCGGCTCCTGCTGGTGCTCGTCGCCGCCACCGGGCTCGCCGTGCTGGTCCCCGGCGTCGCCGGCGCCGAGGGCGAGCAGGTCATCGGGACGCTGCAGACCAGCCGCAGCGGTCCCATCGAGGGCATCGAGGTGACGGTCACGGCCGCCGCCGGTGACGAGGTCGGCAGCGTCGAGACCGACGAGGACGGGCGGTTCGCCGTCGACGTCCCCGGGCCGGGCCAGTACACCGTGACCATCGACGCCGACTCCCTGCCCGACGGCGTCGTCATCACGGGTGAGGACAGCCGCACGGTCACCGTCGACGAGGGTCGGCGCCAGCCGGTCCAGTTCGGCCTGAACGACGGCAGCACCGGCTCGGGCGGCGGCAACGTCCAGGCCGTGCAGCTCCTGGTCGACGGCCTGCGCTTCGGGCTGCTGATCGCCATCTCCGCCGTCGGCCTGTCGCTGATCTTCGGCACCACCGGGTTGACCAACTTCGCCCACGGCGAGCTGGTCACCATCGGCGCCCTCTTCGCCTGGTGGGTCAACACCGGCCTCGGCGTGCCGATCATCCCGGCCGCGATCATCGCCATGATCGGCGGCGCAGCCTTCGGCGCGCTGAACGAACTGGGCCTGTGGCGGCCGCTGCGCCGCCGCGGCACCGGCCTGGTGGCCGCGCTCGTCGTCTCCATCGGGCTGTCGCTGCTGCTGCGCTACCTGATCCAGATCCTCTACGGCGGCGACTCCAACCCCTACTCGGGTCTGGGCACCTCGCGGGCGGTCGACTACGGGCTGTTCCGGCTGACCAACCAGTCGCTGGTCTCGATCATCGTCTCGGTGGTCGTCCTGGTGCTGGTCGCGGTCATGCTGCAGCGCACGAAGATCGGCAAGGCGATGCGCGCGGTCGCCGACAACCGCGACCTGGCGGCCTCCTCCGGCATCAACGTCAACCGGGTGATCCTGGTCGTCTGGATGATGGGCGGCGCCCTGGCCGCGCTGGGCGGCGTCCTGCTGGGCCTCTCCGACCAGGTCCGCTGGGACATGGGCTTCCAGCTGCTGCTGCTCATGTTCGCCGGCGTCACGCTCGGCGGTCTCGGCACGGCCTACGGCGCCCTGGTGGGCAGTGTCATCGTGGGCGTCTTCGTCCAGATGTCGACGCTGGTCATCCCCAACGACGTCAAGTACGTCGGGGGCCTCCTGCTGCTGATCGTCATCCTCGTCATCCGGCCCCAGGGGATCCTGGGCAGCCGCGCACGGATCGGCTGAGCCATGGGCGACCTCCTCAACGCTCTCGCCGTCGCCGGCAAGTCGGCGCTCGGCTTCCAGGCGGTGTTCTTCGCCCTGTTGGCGATCGGCCTCAACATCCACTTCGGGTACACCGGCCTGCTCAACTTCGGGCAGATCGGCTTCGCCCTGCTCGGGGGCTTCGGCATCGCCATCTCGGTGTCGCAGTGGGGCCTCGACTTCTGGGTGGGCGTGCTCGTCGGCCTGGGCGCGTCCGTCGTCCTCGCCCTGCTCCTGGGTCTGCCGACCCTGCGGCTGCGCGCGGACTACCTGGCGATCGCGACGATCGCCGCGGCCGAGGGGTTGCGGCTGCTCTTCCGGTCGGTGTCGGCCAGCGAGGTCACCGGCGGCACCCGCGGCCTGGCGGCCTTCAACGGCGACTTCGTCTCCCTCGCCCCGTGGGACACCGGCAAGCGCTACTCGATCCTCGGCACCCGGTGGAGCGGCGGCGAGCTGTGGGTGGCCCTGGTCGGCTGGGTCCTCGTGGCCCTGCTGTGCCTGCTGGTGTGGCTGCTCATGCGCAGCCCCTGGGGCCGCGTGCTCAAGGCGATCCGCGAGGACGAGGACGCCGTCCGCGCGCTGGGCAAGAACGTCTACCTGTACAAGATGCAGTCGCTGGTGCTCGGCGGCGTCATCGGCGGTCTCGGTGGCATGGTGTACGTGGTGGCCACCGGTGCGGCGAACCCGGACCAGTTCCAGAACGCCAACACGTTCCTCGCCTACGCCGCGCTGATCCTCGGCGGCGCCGCGCGGGTGCTCGGCCCGGTGGTCGGCGCGGTGATCCTGCTGTTCGTCGTCCAGTTCGCCGACACCGGCCTGCGGGCGCTGATCGACAACGGCGTCATCCCCGAGGGGCTGCTGTCGGCCACCGACGTGGCGCAGATCCGGTTCGTGCTCGTGGGCCTGGGTCTCATGCTGTTGCTGGTCTTCCGTCCGCAGGGGATCTTCGGTGACCGACGAGAGGTGATGCTCGATGCCCGCTGAGAACCCCCCGAGCGGCGCCTCCGCGGCGTCGCTGGACAAGGGCGGCTCCGGCCGCTCCCCGCAGCGGCTGGCCCAGGCGGCGCTGCGCGACGTGCCCTGGGAGGTCGGCGTCGCCAAGCCGGACCCGGCGATCGTCGTGGAGAACGTCACCCGCACCTTCGGCGGCCTGACCGCGGTGTCGGTCGACCGCCTCGAGGTGCAGCGCGGCGGCATCACCGGCCTGATCGGCCCCAACGGCGCCGGCAAGACGACGCTGTTCAACCTGCTCACCGGGTTCGACCAGCCCAACACCGGCACGTGGACCTTCGACGGCCGGCCCCTGGGCAAGCTCGCGCCGCACCAGGTGGCCCGGCTCGGCGTCGTCCGCACCTTCCAGCTCACCAAGGCGCTCTCGCGCCTGACCGTGCTGGAGAACATGCTGCTGGGTGCCCAGGGCCAGCGGGGCGAGAGCTTCCTCCGCGCGCTGGTCCCCGGTACCTGGCGGTCGCAGGAGAAGGCGAACACCCGGAAGGCGCTCGACCTGCTCCGGCGGTTCAAGCTCGACGCGAAGAAGGACGACTTCGCCGGCACCCTGTCCGGCGGTCAGCGCAAGCTGCTGGAGATGGCCCGCGCGCTGATGAGCGACCCGAAGGTCGTCATGCTCGACGAGCCCATGGCCGGCGTGAACCCGGCGCTGACGCAGAGCCTGCTCGGCCACGTCAAGGACCTCCGCGAGGAGGGCATGACGGTGATCTTCGTCGAGCACGACATGGACGTCGTCCGCGACATCAGCGACTGGGTGGTCGTCATGGCCGCCGGCCGGGTGATCGCCGAGGGGCCGCCCGAGTCCATCAGCCAGAACCAGGCCGTGGTCGACGCCTACCTCGGCGCGCACCACGACGCCCCGCTGACCGTCGAGGAGGAGGACCAGGTCCTCGCCCAGGCCGAGGCGCAGATCGCCGCCGAGGAGCACGGCGGCGGCGAGGTCATGGGCTCCGACACCCGCAGGGAGACCGACCGATGAGCGAGCCGCTGTTCCAGGTCGACGAGTCCGGCGAGGAGGTCACCCGCGCCGAGGAGGCCGCATCGAGCACCACGGAGCTGTCGCCGGCGGAGAAGGCCGCCACCCGCGAGGAACACCTGCGCCTGGCCGAGGGCGCCCTGGTGCGGGCCGACGACCTCGTCGCCGGCTACGTGCCCGGCGTGAACATCCTCCGGGGCTGTGACTTCTACCTGCAGGAGGGCGAACTCGTCGGCATCATCGGCCCGAACGGGGCCGGGAAGTCCACGCTGCTCAAGACGCTGTTCGGGCTCATCCCGGTCCGCTCGGGCTCGGTGTCGCTGCGCGGCGAGGACATCACCTCCGCCCCCGCCCACCGGCTGGTGTCCCTCGGCGTCGGATACGTCCCGCAGAACAACAACGTGTTCCCCTCGCTCACCATCGAGGAGAACATGCAGATGGGCGTCTACCTGCGGTCGAAGACGTTCAAGGAGCGCTTCGACTACGTCGTCGACCTGTTCCCCCTGCTCGGCGAGCGCCGCAAGGGCAAGGCGGGGTCGCTGTCCGGCGGCGAACGGCAGATGGTCGCCATGGGCCGGGCGCTGATGATGGACCCGTCGGTGCTGCTGCTCGACGAGCCCTCGGCGGGCCTGTCACCGGCCTACCAGGACGAGGTCTTCATCCGCTGCCGGCGGATCAACGCCACCGGCGTCTCGATCATCATGGTCGAGCAGAACGCCCGGCGCTGCCTGCAGATCTGCGACCGCGGCTACGTGCTCGACCAGGGCCGCAACGCCTACACCGACACCGGCCGGTCACTGATGACCGACCCGAAGGTCATCGAGCTCTACCTGGGGACCCTCGCCAAGGCGCAGTGACCGCCCGAGGCCCCTGACGAGGCCGGCGTCCCCCGCGGGGGCGCCGGCCTCTCGTCGTCCGGGGGTGTGGAGGGGTAGGACCGGGTCCGTGAACTGGACCTGGGACCTGCGCGGCCGCGACGGCGGCATGAACGGCCTGGACTTCTGCCGGGCGCTGACCGCCGGCGGCTTCTCCCGCGTGCTCGTGCACGCCGCGCCCGCCCGCCTGGCGGTGCGGGTCACCGCCGACGACGACACCGTCGTCGTCCGCGGTGACGCCGACCGGGACGGTGACTACTCCCCCGTCACCCTGCTCGAGCTCGTCGACGGCGGCCTGCGACGCTCGGAGATCTGGCCCGACGAGAGCCACCACGGCCTGCCCGTGCTGCTGCCCGGAGGCGAGGTCGGCGTCCTGCTGCGCTGGGAGCACGCCCCCGACCGCAGCTGGTGGCGGTGGGCCGTGGAGTTCTCCAACCACCGCGGCCGCCCTGCCGACTGGGCGCCCGAGGGCCGGTCCCTGCAGCGCTGAGCACACGACAGCGGCCCGGCACCCCGCGAGGGGTACCGGGCCGCTGCCGGAGAGGGACGGCTGGATCAGCGCTGCGGGCCGATGCCGTTCTCGTTGAGCCCCTCGATGATCCGCGAGGACTCGTTGAACCCGATGACGACGATGCCGTCGGGGTTGAGGTCCACCATCTCCTGGACGATGTCGTCGAAGTTGGCGGCGTTCGGGTCGTAGATCACGTTCACGACCTGGTCCTCGCTCAGACCGCCGGCCAGCAGGTTCTCGCGGGTGTTCTCCGCGAGACCGTTCCCGTAGGAGTCGTTGCGGGCGAGGATGCCGATGGTGTTGTTGCCGTCGGCGGCGAGCAGGTCGGCCAGGGCGCGGGCCTGCAGGACGTCCGGCGGGGCGGTGCGGAAGTACAGCCCGTTGTCGTTGTACGTCGTGAACTGGTCCGAGGTGTTCGCCGGGCTGATCTGCATGACACCGGCCGCGGTGATCCGGTCGATGACGTTGAGGCTGACGGTCGAGGACGCCGCGCCGACGACCGCGTTGACGCCGGCCTGCAGCAGGCGGTCGACGGTCTGGGTGGCGGTGTCGGTCGTGGCGTCGCCCGAGTCACCCTCCTCGAGGCGGACCTCCTGGCCGAGGACACCGCCGGCGGCGTTGATCTCCTGGACGGCCAGGCGGGCGCCGGCGACCTCCGGGGGGCCGAGGAAGGCGAGGTCACCGGTCAGCGGCAGCAGGGTCCCGACGACCAGCTGCTCACCGGTGGTGCCAGGAGCCGCGGGAGCCGGCCCCTCGTCGGTGGTGGCGTTGGCCTCGTCGCCGGCGAGGACGAACTCGGTCTGCGAGTCGTCGATCGCGTTGTCCTCACCGAACTGCTGAATGCCGAAGCTCGCGGCCGCCGGCTCACCGGCGTCGACGAAGGCCAGCGGGCCGCTGATGCCGTCGTAGTCGGGGTTGCCCCCGGCGTTGACGATGTCGATGCAGGCCTGGAAGGTGTCGCACTTCTCGCCGCCGGTGGTGGTCCCGTTGACGTAGGCCTTGAAGACGTTCGCGTCGTTGGTGCCGGCCAGCTGGGCGGCCAGCGCCGTGATCACGATGGCGTCGTACGTCTCGCCGGCGTAGTTGAAGGTGTTGCCCAGGTTCGGGTCGACCTGCAGGAGCCGGTCGGTGAAGTCCCCGGACAGCTCGGTGAGGGGCAGCGTGCCCTTCATCCCGGCCAGGGCGCCCGGCTCCTCGAAGTCCTCACCGAGGGTGGAACCCATGTTGCCGTCGGTGCCGTAGATGTTGACCTGCTTCTCGCCGCCGCCCGAGGCGTCGCCGCCCGAGCCGCTGCCACCGTCGTCGCCGCCACCGCAGGCGGTGAGAGCGACGAGCGCGGCGGAGGTGACGGCGATGCTGCGGGCGTAGGTACGCGTGCGCATCCAGCAACTCCCAGTTGTCGTACGTCGGTCCGGCGGGCCCCGGACGTGCCGGGGCCCCGTCAGTCCGGTGAACGTAACTGCTGGACACAGGGATGGATGCGGGACTGTTGAGACCGTGATGGGGTCGTGACCTGCCCTGTTCCGGCCGGGTTACGCGTTCCCCCGGGAGGGTGCACCCTCCGCAGCAGCCTCGTCCGTGGCGAGGATCCGCTCGGCGAGCGCCTTCATCGACGTCCGCTCGTTCATGGCCGTGCGCTGGATCCACCGGAAGGCCTCGGCCTCGGTCATCCCCTGCTCGGCCATGAGCCGGCCCTTGGCCTTCTCCACGACCTTGCGGGCCTCCAGCCGCTCCTCGAGCGTGCGCACCTCGCCGTCGAGCGCGGCGATCTCGGTGAACCGGGCGCGGGCCACCTCGATGGCGGGCACGAGGTCGTTCTTGGAGAAGGGCTTGACCAGGTAGGCCATGGCGCCGGCGTCGCGGGCCCGCTCGACCAGCTCGCGCTGGCTGAAGGCGGTGAGCACGATGACCGGCGCGATGCGCGCCGAGGCGATCTGCTCGGCGGCCGCCAGCCCGTCGAGGACCGGCATCTGGATGTCGAGGATGACCAGGTCCGGCGTCAGCTCCCGGGCGCGGTCGACGGCGGTCTGCCCGTCCCCCGCCTCGGCGACGACGACGTACCCCTCCTCCTCGAGCATCTCCTTGAGGTCGAGGCGGATGAGGGCCTCGTCCTCGGCGATGAGGACCCGGGTCGGCTCGCTGCTCACGCGGAGGAGCCTAGCGACGACGGCTGGGAGTGGCGTCCCGGTTAGGCTGGCCGGGTCGTGACCTCGGTCGCGGCACCTGCCCCCGTACCCCAATCGGCAGAGGGAGCGGATTCAAAACCCGCGCAGTGTGCGTTCGAGTCGCACCGGGGGCACCGTGACATCGTCGTCCTCCCGGACGACACCGCCACCACGTGCCGTCCCCGCCACCGCGGAGCCCGTCCCGGCGCTCGCGGAGGCCTCCGGCCCCCACTCCTCCCACCGCCTGGCGGGGCGGCTCACGTCCCGGCGTCCTCGTCCTGCGTCGCCCCGCTCCCCGTGGACCCCTCCGGGGCCCACTCGTCGCGGGCAATACGGTGTCGGGGTGAGCGAGCCCGTGCCCCACATGACCCCCGAGCAGTTCCGGCAGCACGGTCACGAGGTGGTCGACTGGATCGCCGACTACTGGGCGCGCATCGAGTCCTTCCCCGTCCGCTCGCGGGTCTCCCCCGGCGACGTCCGCGCGGCGCTCCCGCCGTCCGCCCCCGAGCGGGGCGAGCCCTTCTCCGCCGTCCTCGCCGACCTCGAGCGGGTCGTCCTGCCGGGCGTCACCCACTGGCAGCACCCTGGCTTCCTCGCCTACTTCCCGGCGAACACCTCCGGCCCCTCGGTGCTCGGCGACCTGCTGTCGGCGGGCCTGGGTGTCCAGGGCATGTCGTGGGTGACCAGCCCGGCGGCCACCGAGCTCGAGCAGCACGTCCTGGACTGGCTGGCCGACCTGCTCGGGCTGCCGGAGGCGTTCCGCTCCACGGGCAGCGGCGGTGGCGTCGTGCAGGACTCCAGCTCGGGGGCCAACCTGGTCGCCCTGCTCGCGGCGCTGCACCGGGCCAGCGGCGGGGCCACCGTCCGGCACGGTGTCGTGCCCGAGGAGTACACGGTCTACGTCTCCTCCGAGACCCACTCGTCGATGGAGAAGGCCGTCCGGATCGCGGGCCTCGGCACCGACGCCATCCGGGTCGTGGAGGTCGACGGCGACCTGGCGATGCGCCCGGCCGCCCTCGCCGCCCGGCTGGAGCGCGACACCGCCCGCGGGCTGAAGCCGGTGCTGGTCTGCGCCACGGTCGGGACGACGTCGACCACCGCGGTGGACCCGCTGGCCGGGATCGGGCCGATCTGCCGCCGGTACGGCGCCTGGCTGCACGTCGACGCCGCGTACGCGGGCGTGAGCGCCGTCGTCCCGGAGCTGCGGCACCTGCAGGCCGGCGTCGAGGAGGCCGACAGCTACACCACCGACGCGCACAAGTGGCTGCTCACCGGCTTCGACGCGACCCTGTTCTGGGTCGCCGACCGGGCGGCGCTCACCGGCGCGCTGTCGATCCTCCCCGAGTACCTGCGCAACGCCGCCACCGAGGCCGGCGCGGTCGTCGACTACCGCGACTGGCAGATCGAGCTGGGCCGCCGGTTCCGCGCGCTCAAGCTGTGGACCGTGCTGCGCTGGTACGGCGCCGAGGGGCTGCGCGCGCACGTCCGGTCCGGTGTCGCGCTGGCGCAGGAGCTCGCCGCCTGGGCCGACGCCGACGACCGCTTCGACGTCGCCGCCCCGCACCCCCTGTCGCTGGTGTGCCTGCGGCCGCGTTGGCCGGCCGACGTCGACGCCGACGTCGCGACCATGACGCTGCTGGAGCGGCTCAACGACGGCGGCGAGGTCCACCTGACCCACACGACCGTGCGCGGCTCGGTGGTGCTGCGGGTGGCGATCGGCGCGCCGGCGACGACGCGGGCGCACGTCGAGCGGGCCTGGGCGCTGCTGTGCGAGGGCCACGACTGGCTGGCCGCCGACTTCGCCGAGCAGGCCGCCGAGCGCGCCCGCGCCGAGGCCGAGCGCAAGGAGGCCGAGCGGCGGGCGGCCGAGGAGGAGGCGGCCCGGCGGCACGCGGCCGAGCAGGCGGCCGCCGAGCAGACGGCTGCCGAGCAGACGGTGGTGCCGGAGGCCCCCGAGGAGGCCCCGGAGGGGGTGGAGCCGGCCGAGGTGGTGCCGGCTACTCCCCCAGTGACCGGATGAGCCCCTCCTGGGCCACCGTGGCCACGTGCCGGCCGTCGGCGGTCCAGATGCTGCCGAAGCACAGCGCGCGGCCCTCGGAGGCGGCCGGGCTGTCGGTCTCGTAGAGGAACCACTCGTCGGCCCGGAACGGCGCGTGGAACCAGACGGCGTGGTCGAGGCTGGCGCCGACGTAGCGCCCGCCCCACCCACCGCCGACCCGCGCGAGCCCCGCGGACAGCAGCGTCAGGTCGCTGACGAAGGTCAGCGCCGCGGCCTGCACCCCGGCGTCGTCGGGGAGCCGGCCGGCCACCCGGAACCAGGCGTGCGACTGGGTGGCCGGCGGGGTCTTCGGCTCCGGCGCGAACGGGTTGACCAGCGGCCGCTGCTCGACCGCGCGGCTGATCTCCAGTGCCGGCGCCGCCAGGTCGCCGTACCCGGCGGCGTGGTCGGCCAGCGACAGCAGCTCGTCGGGCCGCGGCACCTCCGGCATCGGCCGGGAGTGCGCGACGACGCCCGGCTCGCCGGCGTGGAAGTCCGCCGTCAGCGCGAAGACGGCGACGTCCTCACCGCGCCGGGTCTGGCAGGCGATGACCCGGCGGGTGGAGAAGGACCGGCCGTCGCGGATCCGCTCGACGGTGTAGCGCAGCTCCTCGTGCGGGTCGCCGGGCCGCAGGAAGTAGGAGTGCAACGAGTGCACGCCGCGGCCGCCCGGCACCGTGCGCGTGGCCGCCATGAGCGCCTGCCCGGCCACCTGCCCGCCGAAGATGCGCTGCAGCGTGGTGGTCGGGGTCTGCCCCACGAAGACGTCGGGCGAGCGCTCCTCGAGGTCGAGGACGCTCATCAGCGCGGCGGCCTGGGTCCCGCCGCCGGTCACGAGTCGGTGCCGACTTCGTGCACCCGGATGAGGTTGGTCGACCCGACCGTGTTCGGCGGGCTGCCCGCCACGACGACGACGCGGTCGCCGACCTTGAGCCGGCCGATGGACAGCAGGGAGAAGTCCACCTGCTCGACCATGTCGTCGGTGTGCTCCACCGAGGGCACGAGGAAGGTCTCCACGCCCCAGGACAGCGCGAGCTGGCTGCGGACCCGGCCGTCGACGGTGAAGGCCAGCAGCGGCTGGCGGGGGTGCAGCGCGGCCAGCCGGCGGGTGGTCTCGCCGGTCTGGGTGAAGGTGCACAGCGCCTTGACGTCGAGCGCCTCGCCGATGTCCCGGGCCGCGCGGACGATCGCGCCCGAGCGGGACCGGGACCGGCGGGTGATCTCCGGCGCGCGCGCGTCGGAGCTCTCGACGGCGTCGATGATCCGCTCCATCGTGCGCACCGCCGCGATCGGGTAGCGCCCGACCGAGGTCTCGCCGGAGAGCATCACCGCGTCGGCGCCGTCGAGGACGGCGTTCGCGACGTCGGAGGCCTCGGCGCGGGTGGGCCGCGAGTTGGTGATCATCGACTCGAGCATCTGGGTGGCGACGATGACCGGCTTGTTGCGCTCCCGGGCGGCCTGCACGGCGCGCTTCTGCACCAGCGGCACCTTCTCGAGCGGCAGCTCCACGCCGAGGTCCCCGCGGGCCACCATGATGCCGTCGAAGGCCTCGACGATCGCCTCCAGGTTCGCCACCGCCTCGGGCTTCTCCAGCTTGGCGATGACGGGGACGTGCACGTCCTCCTGGCGCATGATGTCGCGGACCAGCTCGACGTCGGCGGGCGAGCGGACGAACGACAGCGCGACGAAGTCGACGGACAGGTGCAGGGCGAAGCGGAGGTCCTCCTCGTCCTTCTCCGACAGCGCGGGCACGCTCACGGCGACGCCGGGCAGCGACAGGCCCTTGTTGTTGGAGACCTCGCCGCCCTCGACGACCAGGCACCAGACGTCGGGCCCGTCGACGGAGACGACGGACAGGGCGAGCTTGCCGTCGTCGACCAGCAGCCGGTCACCGACGCGGGCGTCGTTGGCCAGGCCCTTGTAGGTGGTCGAGACCCGCTCGGCGGTGCCGTCGACGTCGTCGACGGTGATGCAGACGCGGCTGCCGGTGGCCCAGTGCACCGGGCCGTCCGCGAACGTGCCGAGGCGGATCTTGGGGCCCTGCAGGTCGGCCAGGACGGCGACGGCGCGGCCGGTGCGGTCCGACGCCTGGCGCACGTGGAGGTAGGCCTTCTCGTGGTCGGCGTGCGACCCGTGACTGAAGTTGAGCCGGGCGACGTCCATGCCCGACTCGACCAGGGCGGTGATCTGCTCGAGGGAGCTGGTGGCCGGGCCCAGGGTGCAGACGATCTTCGCGCGGCGGGACATGGGGAGAACGCTAGTGCGCCGCCTCCGGCGGAACGGACAGGGGCCGGGTCCCCGCGGGTGTCGCGAGGGCCCGGCCCCTGTGTCGTCCGGCGAGCGGAGCCCGGAGGACGACGGTGTTACCGCAGCGCCACCGCCGTCGGGGTGACCGGGCGGGGCAGCATGGAGCTGCCGGTCAGCCACTGGTCGACCGCGCCGGCGGCGGCGCGGCCCTCGGCGATGGCCCACACGATCAGCGACTGGCCGCGGCCGGCGTCCCCGGCCACGAACACGCCGGGCACGGTGGACATGAACTCGCCGTCGCGGGCGACGTTGCCGCGCCCGTCGACGTCGAGGCCCAGCGCCTCGACCAGGCCCTCGCGCTGCACGCCGGTGAAGCCCATGGCCAGCAGCACCAGCTGCGCGGGCAGCTCGCGCTCGGTGCCCTCGACCTTCTGGAACCGGCCGTCCACCCGCTCGACCTCGTGGATCACCAGGGCGCGCACGCAGCCCTCGTCGTCGCCGAGGAAGCGCTCGGTGTTGACCGAGTACAGCCGCTCGCCGCCCTCCTCGTGGGCCGAGGAGACCCGCATGATCATCGGGTAGGTCGGCCAGGGGTTGCCCTCGGCCCGCTTGTCCGGCGGCGCGGGCATGATCTCCAGCTGGGTGACCGAGCGGGCGCCCTGCCGGTGCGAGGTGCCCAGGCAGTCCGCGCCGGTGTCGCCGCCGCCGATGATGACGACGTCCTTGCCCTTGGCGGTGATCGGCGGGTCGTCCAGCTCGCCGAGCGCCTGCCGGTTGCCGAAGGGCAGGAACTCCATCGCCAGGTGGATGCCGTCGAGCTCGCGCCCGGGAGCGGGCAGGTCGCGCCCGACGGTGGCGCCGGCGGCGATCACGACGGCGTCGTGCTCACCGCGCAGCTGCTCGGCGGAGAGGTCGCCCTCCCCCGACCCGCCGACCTCGACGCCCGTCACGAAACGGGTGCCCTCGGCGCGCATCTGGTCCAGCCGCCGGTCCAGGACGGACTTCTCCATCTTGAACTCGGGGATGCCGTACCGGAGCAGGCCGCCGACGCGGTCGGCCCGCTCGTAGACGGTGACGTCGTGCCCGGCACGGGTGAGCTGCTGGGCGGCGGCCAGGCCCGCCGGCCCGGACCCGACGACGGCGACCTTCTTACCGGTGCGCTCGGCCGGGGCCTGCGGCTCGACGTGGCCGCGCTCGAATGCCTGGTCGATGATCTCCCACTCGATCTGCTTGATCGTGACCGGCGAGTCCTGCAGGTTCAGCACGCAGGCGCCCTCGCAGGGGGCCGGGCACAGCTTCCCGGTGAACTCCGGGAAGTTGTTGGTCGCGTGCAGGCGCTCGATCGCGTCGCGCCAGTCGTCCCGGCGGGCGAGGTCGTTCCACTCCGGGATCAGGTTGCCCAGCGGGCAGCCGTGGTGGCAGAACGGGATGCCGCAGTCCATGCACCGCGCGGCCTGCTGGCGCAGCGCGGCGACCGGGTAGACGCCGTCCTCCCCGTTCTGCCGGGAGAGGTAGACGTCCTTCCAGTCGAGGATGCGGACGTCGACCGGCCGCCGGGGCGGCAGGGCCCGCTCGTACTTCAGGAACCCCGTGGAGTCAGCCACGTGCGGCCTCCATCACTGCTCGATCCACATCCGTGCCGGCGGCCTCGGCGGCGCGCCGGGCCTCGAGGGCGCGACGGTAGTCGCGCGGCATGATCACGCTGAACTGCTCGGACCAGCGGCCCCAGTCGGCCAGCAGGGCCGCCGCGACCGGCGACTCGGTCTCGGCGTGGTACCGGACCAGCACGTCGCGCAGCCACTGCGCGGACTCGCCGTCCAGCGGCTCGACGTCGACCATCTCGGGGTTCACCCGGTGCCGGGCGAGGTCCAGGACGTAGCCGATGCCGCCGGACATGCCGGCCGCGACGTTGCGCCCGGTGGGCCCGAGGATCACCGCGCGGCCGCCGGTCATGTACTCCAGCGCGTGGTCGCCGACGCCCTCGACGACGGCCAGCGCGCCGGAGTTGCGGACGCAGAACCGCTCGCCGACCCGCCCGCGCAGGAACACCTCCCCGCCGGTGGCGCCGTAGCCGATGACGTTGCCGGCGATGACGTTGTCCTCGGCGGCGAAGGTCGCCTCGGGCGCCGGGCGGACGACGATCCGGCCGCCGGACAGGCCCTTGCCGACGTAGTCGTTGGCGTCGCCGAGCAGCCGCATGGTGATGCCGCGCGGCAGGAAGGCGCCGAAGGACTGGCCGGCCGACCCGGTGAAGGTCAGGTCGATCGTGCCGTCGGGCAGGCCCTCGCCGCCGAAGCGGCGGGTGACCATC
The DNA here is from genome assembly GCF_054050335.1 of Geodermatophilus sp. SYSU D00698. NCBI lineage: Bacteria > Bacillati > Actinomycetota > Actinomycetes > Geodermatophilales > Geodermatophilaceae > Geodermatophilus > Geodermatophilus sp. SYSU D00698. The sequence goes on along the minus strand of NZ_JBJGZD010000015.1, from coordinate 41,243 downwards.
GAACCGAGCATCGTGCCGACGGTGCGGTTGACGTTGCGCACCGGCAGCTCCAGGCGCACCGGCCGCGCGTCGAGCAGGGCGCCCTCGCACAGCTGGATCAGCGTCTGGTCCAGCGCGACGTCGAGGCCGTGGTCCTGGGTGCGGACCGCCCGGCGGGCCGCGCCCTCGGGCAGCTCGGGCTGCGCGAGCATCGGCGAGAGGTCCAGCCCGCTGGCCTTCCAGTGGTCGACCGCTCGCCGGGTGTCGAGCAGCTCGGTGTGGCCGACGGCCTCGTCGACCGAGCGGAAGCCCAGCTCGGCGAGGTACTGCCGGACCTGCTCGGCGAGGAACTCGAAGAAGGTGACGACGAACTCCGGCCGCCCGGTGAACCGCTTGCGCAGCTCCGGGTTCTGGGTGGCCACGCCGACCGGGCAGGTGTCGAGGTGGCAGACCCGCATCATGATGCAGCCGGAGACCACCAGCGGAGCGGTGGCGAAGCCGTACTCCTCGGCGCCGAGCAGCATCGCGACGAGCACGTCGCGGCCGGTCTTCATCTGGCCGTCGGCCTGCACCACGATCCGGTCGCGCAGCCCGTTGGCCAGCAGCGTCTGCTGGGTCTCGGCCAGGCCGAGCTCCCACGGCGAGCCGGCGTGCTTGAGCGAGGTCAGCGGGGCGGCACCCGTGCCGCCGTCGTGCCCGGAGATCAGGACGACGTCGGCGTGCGCCTTGCTGACCCCGGCCGCGACCGTCCCGACCCCGACCTCGGCGACCAGCTTGACGTTGATCCGCGCCTCGGTGTTCGCGTTCTTGAGGTCGTGGATGAGCTGCTTGAGGTCCTCGATCGAGTAGATGTCGTGGTGCGGCGGCGGGCTGATCAGGCCGACGCCCGGCGTCGAGTGCCGGGTGCGGGCCACCCACGGGTAGACCTTGCCGCCGGGCAGCTGGCCGCCCTCGCCGGGCTTGGCGCCCTGCGCCATCTTGATCTGGACGTCGTCGGCGTTGACCAGGTACTCGCTGGTCACGCCGAAGCGGCCGCTGGCCACCTGCTTGATCGCCGAGCGGCGCAGGTCGCCGTTCGGGTCGGGCACGTAGCGGTCGGGGTCCTCCCCGCCCTCACCGGTGTTCGACTTGCCGCCGAGCCGGTTCATGGCGATGGCGAGGGTCTCGTGCGCCTCCTGCGAGATGGAGCCGTAGCTCATCGCGCCGGTCTGGAAGCGCTTGACGATCTCGCTGGCCGGCTCGACCTCCTCGAGCGGCACCGGCGGGCGCACGCCCTTCCGGATCTCGAACAGGCCGCGCAGCGTCGCGGCGTCCTCCGAGAGCGCGTCGACGGTGTCGGTGTAGCGCTGGAACACCTCGAACTGCCGCGAGCGGGTCGAGTGCTGGAGCAGGAACACCGTCTCCGGGTTGAACAGGTGCACCTCGCCCTCGCGGCGCCACTGGTACTCGCCGCCGGTCTCCAGCCGCCGGTGCGCGCGCTCGGTGGGGTTCTCCGGGTAGGCGCGCCGGTGCCGCATGGCGACCTCCTCGGCGAGGACGTCCATGCCGACGCCGCCGAGGGGGCACGAGGTACCGGTGAAGTACTCGTCGACGACGTCCTGCGACAGGCCGACGGCCTCGAAGATCTGCGCCATCGTGTACGAGCCGACGGTGCTGATGCCCATCTTGCTCATCACCTTGAGGACGCCCTTGCCGAGCGCCTTCACGACGTTGCGCACCGCCTGGGCGGGCTGCACGCCGGTGAGGACGCCGTCGCGGATGAGGTCCTCGATGGACTCGAAGGCCAGGTACGGGTTGACCGCGGCCGCGCCGTAGCCGAGCAGCAGCGCGACGTGGTGCACCTCGCGGCAGTCGCCGGACTCGACGACCAGGCCGACCTCCATGCGGGTGCGCTCGCGCACCAGGTGGTGGTGGACGGCGGCGGTCATGAGCAGCGACGGGATCGGCGCGCGCTTCTCGTCGCAGTCGCGGTCGGACAGCACGATGACCCGCGCACCGGCCGCGATCGCCCTGCTGACCTTGCTCCGCAGCTGCTCGACCGCCTCGACCAGCGCGGGGCCGCCGCCGGTGACGTCGTAGTGGCCGGTGATCCGGACGGCGGCGAAGCCGGGCAGGTCGCCGTCGTCGTCGATGTGCAGGATCTTGGCCAGCTCGTCGTTGTCGATGACCGGGTAGGGCAGGTACACCTGCCGGCACGACGCAGGGGTGGCCGAGAGCAGGTTCTGCTCCGGGCCGAAGGTGCGCCCGAGGCTGGTCACCAGCTCCTCGCGGATGGCGTCCAGCGGCGGGTTGGTCACCTGGGCGAACAGCTGCCCGAAGTAGTCGTAGAGCTGCCGGGAGCGGTCCGACAGCGCCGCGATCGGGGTGTCGGTGCCCATGGAGCCGATCGGCTCGGCGCCGGACGACGCCATCGGGGTGAGCAGGACGCGCAGGTCCTCCTCGGTGTAGCCGAACAGCAGCTGCCGGCGGACCACCGACTCGTGGCTGGGCCGCGCCCGCCGCCGCTCGGGCAGCGAGGGCAGGTGCACCAGGCCGGCGTGCAGCCAGTCCTCGTAGGGGTGCTCGGCGGCCAGGGCGCCCTTGACCTCCTCGTCGGAGACGATCCGCCCGGAGGCGGTGTCGACGAGGAACATCCGGCCCGGCTGCAGCCGGCCCTTGGCGACGACGTCGCCGGCCGGGATGTCGAGGACGCCGGCCTCGCTGGCGAGGACGACGAGGTCGTCCTCGGTCCGCCACCAGCGGCCCGGGCGCAGGCCGTTGCGGTCGAGGACGGCGCCGATGAGCGTGCCGTCGGTGAACGCGACGCAGGCCGGCCCGTCCCAGGGCTCCATGATCGAGGAGTGGAACCGGTAGAAGGCCCGGCGGGCCGGGTCCATCTCGTCGTGGTTCTCCCACGCCTCCGGGATCATCATCAGCACCGCGTGCGGCAGCGAGCGGCCCGACAGGTGCAGCAGCTCGAGCACCTCGTCGAAGGTCGCCGAGTCGCTGAAGTCGCTCGCGGTCACCGGGAAGACCCGGTCCAGGCCGAGCTCGGAGGCCGGGCCGGCGGGGCCGTCGAACAGCTCGGTCTCGAGCTTGGCCTCGCGGGCGCGCATCCGGTTGCGGTTGCCCTTGATGGTGTTGATCTCGCCGTTGTGGGCGATGAACCGGAACGGGTGCGCCAGCGGCCAGCTCGGGAACGTGTTGGTGGAGAACCGGCTGTGCACCAGCGCGATCGCCGACTCGTAGCGCTCGTCGCGCAGGTCGGGGAAGAACGCGGGCAGCTGGTCGGTGGTCAGCATGCCCTTGTAGGTGACGGTGCGGCTGGACAGCGAGACGACGTAGAGCGAGCTGCCGGCCTCGCGGGCCTCCCGCTCGGCGCGCTTGCGCAGCACGAACGAGCGCCGCTCCAGCCGGGTGACGCCGTTGACCTCGCGCGGGCCGCCGAAGGCCTGCTGGTCGGCGCGGGCGCCCATGGTCTCGGCGACGAACAGCTGCCCGAAGTGCGGCATGACCGCGCGGGCGGTGGGGCCGAGGTCGGCGCCGTCGGGGTCGACCGGCACGTCGCGCCAGCCGAGGACGGTCAGGCCCTCCTCGGCGGCGATCCGCTCGACGTCGGCGTAGCGGGCGGCCCGCTCCTGCTCGTCGACCGGGAGGAAGGCGACGCCGACGGAGTACTCGCCCAGCGGGGGCAGGTCGAAGTCGACGCTGGCCCGCAGCAGCGCGTCGGGCACCTGGGTCAGGATGCCGGCGCCGTCCCCGGAGTTGGGCTCGGAGCCGGCGGCCCCGCGGTGGTCGAGGTTGTGCAGCGCGGTCAGGCCGGCGGCCACGATCGCGCGCGAGCGGCGGCCGCGGGCGTCGGCCACGAAGGCCACGCCGCAGGCGTCCGAGTCGTTCGCCGGGTCGTAGAGGCCGGAGGCCGCCGGCGTGGCCGAGAAGGGGACGGCCGAGCCGGCGGTGGTGCGGGGGGCGGGGGTGCGGGACCCGGACATGATCACTCCCGTCGTCGGCCTGCGCGCGGCCCGCGGGGGGACGTCGCGGGGCGCGGGGCCCGGCCGGTGGTCAGAGGGTGCGGTGCACGGAAGCAGAGGGGGACAGCGGAGCCGGCGACCGCCCGGGACACGGTGGCCCGGGCAGGCTGAGGACCGGCGGCCCCGCGGGTGGTTGCGCGGGGTCGTCGTCCCGCGGGGCAGCGCTGGCCCGGTTACGACGCGAGCGACCCGCCGGGATCACCGGCCGGTCTGACAGGAGGGTACACAGCAGCGACACCGGGCTCACCGGCGCGAAACGATCCGTCGGCGCGTCCTGTCAGGACGTCCCCGGCGCGTCGTGAGACCGGTCACCCCGCCGCTCCTCGGCGGGCGCGTCGGTGCTGGTCGGGGCCGCGTCGGCGGTGCCGGCGTCGGCGGCGGCGGTGTCGTCGTCGTCACGTCCGCCGACGGCGGCCCGGTCGATGACCTCCCGCGGGCGGCCCCGCTGCCAGAGCATGTAGGCCACGGCGAGCAGCCCGACCACGATGCAGGTGAACACGTTGAGCCGGACGCCGAGGAAGCGGTTGGCGTCGTCGATGCGCAGCACCTCGATCCACAGCCGGCCGGCGCAGTACAGCGCGACGTAGAGCGCGAACGCCCGCCCGTGGGACAGCCGGAAGCGGCGGTCGGCCCACACCACGACGGCGGCCGCGGCGAGGTTCCACAGCAGCTCGTAGAGGAACGTCGGGTGGAACGTGGCGAACGCCTCGTAGCCGTCGGGGCGGTGCGCCGCGTCGATCTCCAGGCCCCAGGGCAGCGTGGTGGGCCGGCCGAACAGCTCCTGGTTGAACCAGTTGCCCAGCCGGCCGACCGCCTGGGCCACCAGCAGGCCGGGTGCGATGGCGTCGCCGAAGGCCGGCAGCGGGATGCCCCGGCGGCGGCAGGCGATCCACGCGCCGACGCCGCCGAGGGCGATGGCGCCCCAGATGCCGAGGCCGCCCTCCCAGATGGCGAACGCCCGCAGCGGGTCCCCGCCCTCCCCGAAGTAGGGCTGCGGCGTCGTGATCACGTGGTAGAGCCGGCCGCCGAGGATGCCGAAGGGCACCGCCCAGACCGCGATGTCGAGGACCTCGCCGGGCCGGCCGCCGCGGGCGACCCACCGCTTCTCGGCGATCCAGCAGGCCGCGACGATGCCCGCGATGATGCACAGCGCGTAGGCGCGCAGCGGGAACGGCCCCAGGTGCCACACCCCCTGGGCCGGGCTCGGGATCGACGCCAGGACCGTCACGGCACGGCCACCCGGCGGCGCACGCCCGCGGCCAGCTCCTCGGACAGCCGGCGCACGCCGTCGGCGCCCCGGCCCTCGAGCAGCTCCCGCACGTAGGCCGACCCGACGATGACGCCGTCGGCGAAGCCCGCCACCTCGGCGGCCTGGTCGCCGTTGGAGACGCCCAGGCCCACGCACACCGGGACGTCGGTGACCGCGCGGGTGCGGGCGACCAGCCGCTCGGCGGCGTCACCGACGGTGGCGCGGGTGCCGGTGACGCCCATCGTGGACGCGGCGTACACGAACCCGCGGCAGGCCGCGGTGGTCGACGCCAGCCGCGCGTCGGTGGACGACGGCGCGACGAGGAAGACGCGGTCCAGGTCGGCGGCCTCGGCGGCGGCCAGCCACGCGGCGGCCTCGTCCGGGATGAGGTCGGGCGTGATCGCGCCCGCTCCCCCGGCGGCGGCCAGGTCGGTGGCGAACCGCTCGACGCCGTAGCGCTCGACCGGGTTCCAGTAGCTCATCACCACCGGCACCGCGCCCGCGGCGTCCACCGCCTCGACCGCGCGCAGCACGTCGCGCATGCCCACGCCGGCGCGCACGGCGGGGTCGACCGCCTGCTGGATGACCGGGCCGTCCATGCCGGGGTCGGAGTACGGGACGCCGATCTCCACGACGTCGGCCCCGCCCTCGACGGCGGCCGTCATCGCGGCGATCGAGTCGTCCACGCCCGGGTAGCCGACCGGCAGGTAGGCGACGAGCGCGGCGCGGCCCTCGGCGTTGGCGCCGCGGATCCGCTGCTCGAGCCGGCTCATGCCGGGCTCCCCGCGTCCCGGCCGGGCACCGCGTCGCCGGAGGCGACGGCGCCCTCGGTGGGCTGCTGGTCGGTGTCCATGCCGGGGCCGGGGTCGACCTCGTCGCGGTCGCCGAGGCCGAACCAGCGCGACGCGGTCTCGACGTCCTTGTCGCCGCGGCCGGAGAGGTTGACCAGCAGCAGCGGAGGCTCGCCTCCCCGCCCGCCGTCCCCCACGGCCACCAGCTCGCGGCCGAGCCGCACGGCGCCGGCGAGGGCGTGCGCGGACTCGATCGCCGGGATGATGCCCTCGGTCCGGCACAGCAGCGCGAAGGCCTCCATCGCCTCGGCGTCGGTGACCGGGCGGTACTCGGCCCGGCCGACGTCGTGCAGGAAGCTGTGCTCCGGCCCGACGCCGGGGTAGTCCAGCCCGGCGCTGATCGAGTGCGACTCGATCGTCTGGCCGTTGTCGTCCTGCAGCAGGTAGGAGCGGGCGCCGTGCAGCACGCCGGGGGCTCCCCCGGTGATCGTCGCGGCGTGCCGGCCGGTCTCGACGCCGTCGCCGCCGGCCTCCAGGCCGACCAGGCGCACGCCCTCGTCGGGCACGAACGCGGTGAAGATCCCGATGGCGTTGGAGCCGCCGCCGACGCAGGCGAGGACGGCGTCGGGCAGCCGGCCCTCGCGCTCGAGCACCTGGGCGCGGGCCTCGTCGCCGATCACCCGCTGGAAGTCGCGGACCATCGCCGGGAACGGGTGCGGGCCGGCGACGGTGCCGAAGACGTAGTTGGTGGTCTCGACGTTGGTCACCCAGTCGCGGAAGGCCTCGTTGATGGCGTCCTTGAGGGTGCGCGAGCCGGTGCTCACCGGGACCACCTCGGCGCCGAGCAGCCGCATGCGGGCGACGTTGAGCGCCTGCCGGCGGGTGTCCTCCTCGCCCATGTAGATCGTGCAGGACAGGCCCATGAGCGCCGCCGCGGTCGCGGTGGCGACGCCGTGCTGGCCCGCGCCGGTCTCGGCGATGACCCGCTGCTTGCCGATCCGCTTCGTCAGCAGCGCCTGGCCCAGCACGTTGTTGATCTTGTGTGAGCCGGTGTGGTTGAGGTCCTCGCGCTTGAGCAGCACGCGGGCGCCGCCGCAGTGCTCGGCGAAGCGCGGCACCTCGGTGACCGGGCTCGGGCGGCCGGTGTAGTCCCGCTGCAGGGCGGCGAACTCGGCGACGAACGCGGGGTCGACCCGCATGGCCTCGTAGGCCTCGGTCAGCTCGTCGAGGGCCGCGACCAGCGCCTCGGGGACGAACCGGCCGCCGAAGACGCCGAAGTGACCGGTGGTGTCGGGCCACGCCGGGCGCGCCGGGTCGCTGCGCTGCTCGGGCGGGTGGACGGCACTCGTGGTCATGCACCCAGACTAAGGACCTCGCTGCCCCCCGCCCCTCGCAGGCTCGCGGCGGGTCCCTGCAGCGAGGCCGGGGTCTAGCGAGTCGTGCGCGGCACGGCCGGGTGCGAGCCGGCGGTGACCAGGTCGGCGACCGCCTGACGCGGGTCGCCGGCGGTGACCAGGCCCTCGCCGACCAGGACGGCGTCGGCGCCGGCGGAGGCGTAGGCGATGAGCTCGCGCGGGCCGCGGACGCCGGACTCGGCGACCTTGACCACGCCCGAGGGCAGCCCGGGGGCGATCCGCTCGAAGGTGCCGAGGTCGACGTCGAGGGTGGTGAGGTCGCGGGCGTTGACGCCGATCACCGAGGCGCCGGCGGCCAGCGCGCGGTCGGCCTCCGCCTCGGTGTGCACCTCGACCAGGGCGGTCATGCCGAGGGACTCGACCCGCTCGAGCAGGCCCAGCAGCGCGTTCTGCTCCAGCGCCGCGACGATCAGCAGGACGACGTCGGCGCCGTGGGCGCGGGCCTCGTGCACCTGGTAGCTGCTGACCACGAAGTCCTTGCACAGCACCGGCACGTCGACGGCGGCGCGGACGGCGGCCAGGTCGGCGTGCGAGCCGCCGAAGCGGCGCCGCTCGGTGAGGACGCTGATCACCCGGGCGCCGCCGGCGGCGTACTGGGCGGCGAGCACCGCGGGGTCGGGGATGTCGGCCAGCGCGCCCTTGCTCGGGCTGCGGCGCTTGACCTCCGCGATCACGCCGACGCCGGGCTCGCGGAGCGCGGCCAGGGCGTCGCGGGCGGGGCGGGCGTCGCGCGCGGCGGCTCGGACCTCGGCCAGCGGGGTGGCCGCCTCGCGCGCCGCGACGTCCTCACGGACGCCGGCGACGATGTCGTCGAGGACGGTCACTCCGCCTCCTCGCTGCTGGGTCGGCCGGTCCGGTGCCGGTCGGACGGGTGGACCCACCCTAGCGACGGCGACCCGGGGGCCCGGCCGCCGGGTCACCGGCGGGGCCCCGTGTCGCCTCGTCGGCGGGGTCGGCCGTCGGGTCGTCGCCGCGGTCGAGGGCGCGCCAGGCGTCCAGCGCCCGGTCCTCGCCGGTGCGGGCCCGCGCCGGGGCCGGCGCGGCCGCCGCGCCGGGTGACCGCTCGTAGCGGCGGCCCATGGCCGGCCAGCGGCGGCCGCGGACCGCGACCAGCACGCCGGCGGCGAGCGCGACGACGGCGGCGACCAGGCACAGCACCGGCCAGGCGGCCGCGAGGTCGGCGGTGCGCCGCTCCCCCGGTGCCGCCGCGGAAGGGTCCACCCCGCCGGCCAGTACACCCACCGACGACCAGGCCAGCGCGGCGCCCGCCAGCGCCACCAGGACCCCCACCGCGACCCGCCCGGCGCCGCGCACCGCGAGGACGGCGACCGCCGCGGCGAGCAGCAGCAGCCCCGCGGCGGGCACCAGCGGCGCCAGCGACGAACCGGTCAGCGTCTCGGTGACCGGCGGCAGCGGCGGCCGCCGGGTGACCGTGACCGTGGCCCAGGTCTGCCCGCCCGCCGACAGCGCCAGCCCGCCGGCGACCGCGCAGCCGGCGAGCGCCGTCCCCAGCTCCCGCCGCGCGGCCGTCACCGCACCTCCCGCATGCCCTCCGCGGTCGCGATCGCCGAGAGCACCGCCCGAGCCTTGTGCCGGGTCTCGGCCTCCTCGGTGGCGGGGTCGCTGTCGGCGACGATCCCGGCGCCGGCCTGCACGTACGCCCGGCCCTGGTGGAGCACAGCGGTGCGGATGGCGATCGCCATGTCCATGTCCCCGCTCGCGTCCAGGTACCCGACGGTGCCCGCGTACAGCGCCCGCCGGGTGGGCTCCAGCGACTCGATGATCTCCATCGCCCGCGGCTTGGGGGCACCGGAGACGGTGCCGGCCGGGAAGGTCGCGTCGAAGACGTCGAGCGCGTCGCGGCCGGGGGCAACCACGCCGCCGACGGTGGACACCAGGTGCATGACGTGGCTGTAGTACTCGATCCGCATGAAGTCGGGCACCTCGACCGTGCCCGGCACGCACACCCTGCCCAGGTCGTTGCGCGCGAGGTCGACGAGCATGACGTGCTCCGCCCGCTCCTTGGGGTCGGCGAGCAGTCCCTCGGCCAGCCGCAGGTCCTCCTCCTCGGTGGCGCCGCGCGGGCGGGTGCCGGCCGGCGGGTGCACGACGGCCGAGCTGCCGGTCACGGTCACCAGCGCCTCCGGCGACGAGCCGACGACATCGAAGGGCGTCTCCCGGCCGGCGAAGCGCAGCAGGTACATGTACGGCGAGGGGTTGGTGGCCCGCAGCACCCGGTAGAGGTCGAGCGCGTCGACGTCGGTGTCGGTCTCGAACCGCTGCGCCAGCACGACCTGGAAGGCGTCGCCGGCGCGGATGTGCTCGCGCACCGCCTCCACCCCGGCCTCGTACTCCCCCGGCGCCATCGTGCTGCGCACCGGCGGCGGCTCGGCGGGGGCGAACGTGGCCACCCCCGGCGGCACCGCCTTGGTGAGGTCGGCGGCCATGGCGTCGAGGCGGGCGACGGCGTCGTCCCAGGCCGTGTCGGCGTCGCCGGACCCGGTCAGGGCATTGGCGATGAGCAGCACGGTGCCGTCGGTGTGGTCGAGGACGGCGAGGTCGGTGACCAGGGCCAGCGACAGCTCGGGCATGCCGAGGTCGTCGGTGGCGGTGACCGGCAGCCGCTCCAGCCGCCGGACGACGTCGTAGCCGAGGTAGCCGACCAGCCCGCCGGTCAGCCGCGGCAGGTCCTCCCGGCGCGGCGAGCGCAGCCGGCGGGCCAGCGTGTGGACCGCGGCCAGGGGGTCCTCGGGCAGGTCGTCGGTGAGCCCGGGCAGCGGGTCGCCGAGCCACAGCGTCCGCCCGTCCCGCTCGGTGAGAACCCCGGCGCTGCGCACGCCGACGAAGCTGTAGCGCGACCAGCGCTTGCCCTGCTCGGCCGACTCGAGCAGCACGGTGCCGGGCCGGTTGCCGGCCAGCTTGCGGTAGATGCCGACGGCGGTCTCGCCGTCGGCCAGCAGCCGCCGGGTCACCGGCACGACCGGCTGGTCCAGGGCGGCGAACGCCTCGCGCGAGGGGCTGGTCTCACCGAGCCGCACGGGTGACCTCCAGGTCGCGGGAGAAGCAGCTGCGCGCGCCGGTGTGGCAGGCCGGGCCCTCCTGGTCGACGAGCACCAGCAGCGCGTCGCCGTCGCAGTCCAGGCGCACGTCGCGGACCCACTGCCGGTGCCCGGACGTCTCGCCCTTCACCCAGTACTCCCCGCGGCTGCGGGACCAGTAGGTGGCCCGGCCGGTGGTCAGGGTGCGGTGCAGCGCCTCGTCGTCCATCCAGGCGACCATGAGGACCTCGCCGGTGTCGTGCTGCTGCACGACGGCGGCGACCAGTCCCGCCGGGTCGCGGCGCAGCAGCGCGGCGACGGCGGGGTCGAGGGCGGAGTCGACGGCGGGCACGGCGGGCATGCCCGCGATTCTCCCCCGCCGCGGGGACCGGCCGGTCCGGCGGCCCCGCGCGGTCACCCCGCGGCCGGTGGCGCGTCCCCGCCGGCGGCCCACCGGCGGACGGCGCCGACCAGCAGCAGGCCCAGCCCCACGGCCGGGGCGGCGGCGTAGAACAGCACGCCGACGACGAGTACGCCGGTCGCATCGAAGCCGGCGACGTCGGCGAGGGAGGTCAGCCGGACCAGCCAGTAGGCGGCCAGGGCGAGCTGCACGCCGAAGCCGGCGAGCAGCGTCGTCCACACCGCCCGGCTGCGCCGGTTGAGCACCAGCACCCCCGCGACGACCAGCAGCACCGCCGAGGCCAGCTGCACCGCGGAGAGCACCGTGACCTCGGTGACCAGGCCGGAGACGTCGTCGCTCCCGCCGCCGGAGTGGTCGGGGACGCCGGCGAACAGGCCGAACGTGCTGGCCAGCAGCAGCACGTAGGCCGAGGACAGCGCGACGACGGCGGCCTGCACGAACGCGAGGACCGCCGCGGCGACCACCTGCCCCGGCCGGCGCGGCCGCTGCGGCACCGGCGGGCCGTAGGCCGGCCAGTACGGCGCGGCCGACCGGCCCGGCGCGTACCCCGGGTACACCGGGGCCGGCGCGGCGTACGGGGCGGTGGCCGGCGGGCCCGCGTAGGCGACCGGCTCCGTCCCGGCGGCCGGGTCGGCCCAGGGGCTGCCGGGCGAGCTCACAGGGCCGCCGCCAGCGCCCGGCCGGCGACCCGGCCGGAGAACAGGCAGCCGCCGAGGAACGTGCCCTCCAGCGACCGGTAGCCGTGCATGCCTCCGCCGCCGAACCCGGACGCCTCCCCGGCGGCGTACAGGCCGGGGAACGGCTCGCCGCCGGCGCGCAGCACCCGGCCGGACAGGTCGGTCTCCAGCCCGCCGAGGGTCTTGCGGGTGAGCAGGTTGAGCCGGACGGCGATCAGCGGGCCGGCCGCGGGGTCGAGCAGCCGGTGCGGCGGGGCCACCCGGATGAGCTTGTCGCCGAGGTAGCTGCGGGCGCCGCGGACCGCGGTGAGCTGCAGGTCCTTGGTGAACGGGTGGTCCACCGCGCGGTCGCGGGCGGTGACCTCCCGCTCCACGGTCTCCAGCGACACCTCGGGCGTGCCGCCGGTGATCCGGTTCATCCCGGCGACCAGCTCGGGCAGGGAGGACGCCGTCACGAAGTCCTCGCCGCGGTCGAGGAAGGCCTGCACCGGGGCGGACACGCCCGCCTTGACCCGGTTCAGCAGCAGCCGGACGTCCTTGCCGGTGAGGTCGGGGTTCTGCTCGGAGCCCGACAGCGCGAACTCCTTCTCGACGATCTTCTTCGTCGTCACGAACCAGGTGTGCTCGTAGCCGGTCTGCCCGATGTGGGCGAGGGTGCCCAGGGTGTCGAAGCCGGGGAACAGCGGGACCGGCAGCCGCTGCCCGGTCGCGTCCAGCCAGAGCGACGAGGGCCCGGGCAGGATCCGGATGCCGTGCCGTGCCCACACCGGGGAGTGGTTGGCGATCCCCTCGGTGTAGTGCCACATGCGGTCGCGGTTGATGAGGTTGGCGCCGGCGGCCTCGGTGGCCTGGAGCATGAGCCCGTCGACGTGCGCGGGGACGCCGGACAGCAGCCGCTGCGGCGGGGGGCCCAGCCGGGCCGGCCAGTTCTGCCGGACCAGGTCGTGGTTGCCCCCGATGCCGCCGGAGGTGACAACGACGGCCTGCGCGGCGATCTCGAAGTCCCCGACGGCGGTGCGCGAGCTGGCCTCGCCGCGGGCGACGTCGCTGGGCTCGAGCACCTCGCCGCGGACGCCGGTGACCGCGCCGTCGGTGACGACCAGCGCGGTCACCCGGTGCCGGAAGCGCAGCTCGACCAGCCCGCGCTCGACGGCGGCGCGGACCCGGCGGGCGAACGGCTCGACGATGCCGGGGCCGGTGCCCCAGACGATGTGGAAGCGGGGCACGGAGTTGCCGTGGCCGGTGGCGGTGTAGCCGCCGCGCTCGGCCCACCCGACGACGGGGAAGAAGCCGACGCCCTGTTCGCGCAGCCAGGCCCGCTTCTCCCCCGCGGCGAACTCCAGGTACGCCTCGGCCCACTGCCGGGGCCAGTGGTCCTCGGCGCGGTCGAAGGCGGCGGTGCCGAACCAGTCCTGGCGGGCCAGCTCCAGCGAGTCGCGGACGCGCAGGCGGCGCTGCTCGGGCGAGTCGACGAGGAACAGCCCGCCGAAGGACCACCACGCCTGCCCGCCGAAGGACGCCTCCGGCTCCTGCTCGACGAGCACCACCCGCCGGCCGGCGTCGGCCAGCTCGGCGGTGGCCACCAGGCCGGCCAGGCCGGACCCCACCACGACGACGTCTGTGTCGATCACGGCGGGCACGCTAGCGGGCGCGGCCGCCCCGGGGGGTCCGCCCCGGCTGCGCCGGGGGCGGTGTCGCCCGGCCCGGACGGGTCCACTCCCGGATCGGGCGGCGCACCGTCAGCGCCAGGCAGCCGGCCGGGCCCACCAGCAGCGCCAGCGCCCACCCGACCGACGAGCCGTCGCCGAGGGCGCCGAACAGCAGGGCCACGCCGAGCAGCAGGAGGAGCGGCAGCACCGCGGCGACGGCGAGGACCAGCCACCCGCGGCCCCGGCCGGCCCACACCAGCGCCGCCCCGGCGACCGCCGGCAGCGCCAGGAGCGCGGAGGCGGCCAGGTACCAGCCCCAGCCCGGGGGCAGGCCGTCCCAGAGCAGCCACCCGAGGTACAGGTCCTCGGCGGCGACGAGCAGGCCGAACGCGGCGGCGAACGGCGCGGTGAGCGGGCGCCCGGCAGCGGGCGGCGGGGCGGCCCGCCGGACGGCCGACGCCGCGGGCGCCGCCCGCGGGGAGCGGCGGGTCGTCGTCCGGCGGGGCGGGGACGACGGCATGCCGGGCAGCCTAGAGAAGGGGCCTTCCTGCCCCCCCGCCACTCGCACCCTCGCGGCGGGCCCCCGCGGGGAGGCCCCCGCGGCCGGACCCCGTCAGCCCGGGCGGCGGCGGCCGGCCAGCCAGGCCGTCACCCGGGGACTGAGCGCGAGGCCGGCCGCGACCAGGGGGCAGACGGCCACCACGACCGGCGCGGCGCCCACGTCCTCGCCGACCGCGACCGCCGTCGCGATGACGAGGAGGGCGAACCCCACCGAGCCCACGGCTCCCAGGAGCAGCGGCCACCGGCCCCGGCGGGAGACCAGCCAGACGACGCCGAAGACCTGGATCACGGGCAGCAGTAGCAGCGCGTAGACCCACCAGTCGCGGACGTCGTCGGACTGCACGCCGCCGAGGGCGAAGGGCAGGACAGTGACCAGGGCCAGCGGCAGCACGCCGAGGGCGCCGACCGCCGCGGCGGCGATCGCCGTGCCGGGCATGCGGGAGGGGCTCGGGGAGGACGTGGTCACGCCGCGGAGCCTAGGACCGCCGCCCGCTCAGGCGACGCGCTCGGGCTCCCCCGCCGACGACCGGCGCCACGAGGCGTGCAGCCGCGCGTAGGGGCCGACGGCGTCGACCAGGTCCGCGTGCGTGCCGCGCTGCACCACCCGGCCGGCGTCGACGACGAGCACCTCGTCGGCCCGCTCGGCGGTGGACAGCCGGTGCGCGATGGTGAGCGTGGTGCGGCCCTCGGTGAGCCGGTCCAGCGCCAGGGTCAGCCGCCGCTCGGTGGCCGGGTCGACGGCGCTGGTGGCCTCGTCGAGCACCAGCAGGTCGGGCGCGGCCACGTGCGCGCGGGCGATGGCGACCAGCTGCCGCTCCCCCGCCGACAGCGACTCCCCGCGCTGGCCCACCGGCGTCGCGACGCCGTCGGCCAGGCCGGCCAGCCAGTCGCCGAGACCGAGCTCGGCGAAGGCCGCGGTCACCTGCTCGTCGGTGAGGTCCGGGCGGCCGTAGCGGACGTTGTCGGCGACGGTGGCGTCGAAGAGGAAGCCGTCCTGCGGCACCATTCCGACCCGCCGGCGCAGCGAGGCGAACGCCACGTCGGGCAGCGGCACCCAGCCGGCGGCGTCGGAGCCGAGCAGCACCCGCCCCTCGGTGGGGTCCATGAGCCGGGTGACCAGCTTGGCGAACGTCGTCTTCCCCGACCCGGTCTCCCCGACGACGGCGTAGCGGCGGCGCGGCGCCAGCGCGAGGTCGACGTCGTCGAGGGCCGCCCGCGCGCTAGGGGCGTAGCGGAAGGTGACGTGCTCGAGCCGCACGCCGAGCGGCCCGGCCGGCAGGGCGCGCGCGGTGCCGCCGGCGGCGGGGTCGCGGACGTCGGGCTCGGTGTCGAGCACGTCGAGCACCCGGCGGAACCCGGCGATCGCGTTCTGCCCCTCGTTGAGCACCTCGCTGGCGGTCTGCACCGGCGCGACGAAGAGCGTGACGAGGAACAGGAAGGCGACGAGCGTGCCGGCGCTGACCTGCCCGGCCACGCCGAGCAGCACGCCGGCCACGACGACGGCGGCGTTGGCGACCGCGGCCGCGAACTCGCCGGTGACGAAGACGGCCGCGGTGACCTTCTGCGCGTCGACCTGGGCGCGGTAGTGCCGGCCGATGGCCCGGTCGAGGCGGGCCGCCGTCCGCTCGCGGATGCCGTAGGCGCGCACCGTCGGCGCGCCGACGACGGACTCCGACACCGCGGCGAGCACGTCGCCGACCCGCTCGCGGACCACGCCGTAGGCGACCTGCAGCCGGCGGGCGAACCAGCGGACGGCGAAGGCCAGCGGCAGGAAGCAGGCGAGCACCAGCAGGGTCAGCTGCCAGGAGTAGACCGCCATGACGACGGTGGCCACGACCAGCTGGCCGAGGCTGACCACGCCGAGGACGCCGCCCCACTGCATGAAGGTGGACAGCTGGTCGACGTCGCTGGTGACCCGGGAGACCAGGGAGCCGCGGCGCTCGCCCTGCTGGTGCAGCACGGACAGGTCGTGCACGTGCCGGAACGCCCGGGCGCGCAACCCGGCCAGCGCGGTCTCGGTGGTGCGGAACAGCCGGACGTTCATCCGGTAGACCGCCACCCCGGTGACCAGGACGACGACCGCGCAGACCAGCACCAGCGTGCGGACCAGGCCGAGGTCGGGGCCGCCGGGGGCGAGCAGGCCGCGGTCGATGACCTGCTGGACGGCGATCGGCACGACCACCCGCCCGGCGGTGGCGACCAGCGCGAGCGCGAACGTGGCCGGCAGTCCGCGGCGGAACTCCGGCATCATCCGCAGCCCGCGGCGCAGGGTGGCGAACGCGCCCTCGCGCCGCCCGGTGTCGACCGTGCCGACGGCGCTCACGCCGCCACCTCCGCCTGGGCGTAGGCGCGGACCAGCGCCGCGTAGCCGGGCACGGTGGCCAGCAGCTCCTCGTGGCTGCCGCGGGCGGTGACCCGGCCGTTCTCCAGCCACACCACCTCGTCGGCGAGGGCGATGGTGGCCTGCCGGTAGGCGACGACGACCACGGTCGAGGGCCGGTCGGCCGAGCGCAGCGCGTCGAGGATGCGCGCCTCGACGGCGGGGTCGACGGCGCTGGTGGCGTCGTCGAGGACGAGCAGCCGGGGCCGGCGGATGACGGCGCGGGCGAGGGCGAGCCGCTGCCGCTGACCGCCGGAGAGGGTGGCGCCGCGCTCGCCGACGCGGGTGTCGAGGCCCTCGGGCAGCCGGTCGACGAAGTCCTCGGCGGCGGCCACGCGCAGCGCGGCGCGCACCTCGTCGTCGCCGTACCCGCCGCCGAGGGTCACGTTGCCGCGGACGGTGTCGTCGAAGAGGAAGGTGCCCTGCGGGACGAACGCGGCCTGGCCGCTGACCTCGCCCTCGCGCAGCCGGCGCAGGTCGACGCCGTCGAGCAGCACCTCGCCGCCGGCCGGGTCGACCAGCCGCACCAGCAGCCCGGCCAGCGTCGACTTGCCCGAGCCGGTCGGCCCGACGACGGCGACCGTGCTGCCGGCCGCGACGTCGAAGGTGACCTGCGACAGCACCGGCTGCGACGCGCCGTCGAAGACGTGGTCGACCGCGCGCAGGCCCAGCCGGGCGCCGCCGTCGCCGGCGGGCGCGGTCTCCGGGCCGTGCGGGGTCTCGCCGGTGGCGTCGAGGACGGGGGTGACCCGGTCGAAGCCGGCGAGCGCGCGCGGGAGGTCGGCGAGCACCCAGCCGATCGCGCGGATGGGCAGCGCGAGCAGGGTGAACAGGTAGGCGATGCTCACCAGGTCGCCGGCGTCGGTGGCGCCGGAGGCGACCCGGCCGGCGCCGACCAGCAGCACGGCGAGCGTGCCGAGGTTGGGCAGCGCCTCCATGAGCGGGTCGAACAGCCCGCGCACCCGGCCGACCGAGACCAGCCCGTCGCGCAGCTCCCGGGCGCGCTCGGTGAACCGGGCGCTCTCGACGTCCTCGCGGCCGAGGGTCTTGACCACCAGGCCGGCGTCGAAGCTCTCGTGGGCGATCTCGCTGACCTCGGCGCGCAGCTGCTGCGCCCGCTGCATCCGCGGGCTCATCACCTGCGAGTAGACGGCGTTGACCACGAAGACCAGCGGGAAGACGACCAGGCCGACCAGCGCCAGCAGCGGGTCGGTGGCCACCAGCGCGACGACGGTGATGGCGATCATCACGAGCGTCCCGCAGGCGAAGGGCAGCGGGGAGACGAAGTACCAGGAGGCCTCGACGTCGGAGTTCGCGTTGGACAGCAGCTGCCCGGTGGGGTGGCGCTGGTGCCAGGCCAGCGGCAGCCGCAGGTACTGCGCGGTGACGCGGCGGCGGTAGTCGGCCTGCAGCCGGTAGGCCATCACGCCGGCGAACAGCCGCCGGCCGAGGATGCCGAGGATCTTGAGCACCGATACGCCGAGGATCACCACGACGGCGAGGGTGAGCGCGCCGGCGGTGGTGTCGCCGTCGGCGAAGGCCGGGAGCACCACCCGGTCGGTGACCCCGCCGATGACGAACGCCGACAGCACGGTCATCGCGGCGTAGAGGCTGCTGGCGAGCAGGGCGAGGGTGAACATCCCGCGCTGCTCGCGGATGGACCGGGCGACGTGGCGCAGTCCCCGCCGGACGACGGCGTCTCGGGCGCGGGGCACGGATCTCCTCGGGGTTCGCGACCGCGGCACTCGCAGTCGTTACTCAGGCTAACCGGCGGTACCGACAGGGGCCTGCGGGTTTTCCGGGTGGACGGGATCGGTAACCCGCCGTGGTGACTCCCTCTTCCCGCCCGCTCGCCGCCCGCGAGCGCGCGGCCCTCGCCGACCTCCTCGACGAGCTCGGCCCCGACGCCCCGACCTGCTGCGAGGGGTGGACGACGGCCCACCTGGCCGCCCACCTGGTGACCCGCGACCGCCGTCCCGACGCGCTGCCCGGCTACGCGCTGGAGCGCACGCCGGTCGGCGGGCGGCTGCACGCCCACGCGGAGCGGGTCGAGGACCGGCTGCGCACCTCGACGGCGTATCCCGAGCTGGTGGCGCGGGTCCGGCAGGGCCCGCCGGCGTGGCTGCCGATGGGCTGGCCCGGGGTGTCGGCGGTCGCGGACTCCGCCGAGTTCGCGATCCACCACGAGGACGTGCGGCGGGCGCGGCCGGGCTGGGCGCCGCGCGCGCTGCCGCTGGCCGACGCCGACCGGCTCTGGGGCGCGGCGCAGCTGTTCGCCCGCGCGGCGGCCGCGCGGCACCCCGGCGGCCTGGTGCTGCAGCGCAGCGACGTCCCCGGCCCCGGGAAGCGGATCCGCGCCGGGTCGGCACCCACCACGGTCGAGGGCGAGCCGATGGAGGTCCTGCTCTGGGCGACCGGGCGCACCGACGTCGCCCGGGTCGTCGTGCGGGACGGCGCCCCGGTCGGCTGACGCGTCCGGTGCACCTCCGCGGGGGTGCACGACGGCCGGGCGCGGTCAGCGCAGGGGCGTGTCCGCGGCGGTGCGCACGGGGACGCCGGCGCCGGCCAGCGCGGCCTTGACGTCGCCGATCCGCAGCGTGCCGAAGTGGAAGACGCTGGCCGCGAGCACCGCGTCGGCGCCGGCCTCGACCGCGGGCGGGAAGTGCTCGACCGCCCCGGCGCCGCCGCTGGCGACCACCGGGACGCCCACCTCGCGGCGGACGGCGCGGATCAGCTCGGTGTCGAAGCCGGCGCGGGTGCCGTCGGCGTCCATCGAGTTGAGCAGCACCTCCCCCACCCCGAGCTGCGCGGCCTGCACCACCCACTCGACAGCGTCCCGGCCGGTGCCGCGGCGCCCGCCGTGCGTGGTGATCTCGAAGCCGGAGTCGGTGGCCGCGCCGTCGCGCACCCGGCGGGCGTCGAGGGAGAGCACGAGCACCTGGCTGCCGAAGCGGTCGGCGATCTCGCTGATCAGCTCGGGCCGGGCGACCGCGGCGGTGTTGACCGCGACCTTGTCGGCGCCGGCCCGCAGCAGCCGGTCGACGTCGTCGGGGCTGCGCACGCCCCCGCCGACGGTGAGCGGGATGAAGACGCTCTCGGCGGTGCGCCGGACGACGTCGTACGTGGTCTCCCGGTCGCCGGAGCTGGCGGTGATGTCGAGGAAGGTGAGCTCGTCGGCGCCCTCGGCGTCGTAGACGCGGGCCATCTCGACCGGGTCGCCGGCGTCGCGCAGGTCGACGAAGTTCACGCCCTTGACCACCCGGCCGGCGTCGACGTCCAGGCACGGGATCACGCGCACCGCGAGGCTCACGACGCCTCCTCGCCGGCGCTCGTCGGCGGCGTTCGCCCGGCTGCTCCGCTCGTGCGTGAGCTCGCGAGCTCGCTCACGTCCCCGCCCCCCGGACCGCGTCGGCCTCCACCTCGACCAGCATGTCGGGGTGCAGCAGCGAGGCCACGCCGATCATCGCGGTGGCCGGCCGGACCGCGCCGAAGACCTCGCCGTGCACGCGCCCGACCTCCTCCCAGCGGGAGGTGTCGGTGACGTACACGCGGGTGCGGACGACGTCGGCGGCGGTCAGGCCCGCCGACTCCAGCGCGGCGACCAGCACGCCGAACGCGACCCGGGCCTGCGCGCCCACGTCGCCGGGGTGGACGACCGCGCCGTCGACGGTGGCGGTGCAGCCGCTCACCCACGCCGAGTCCCCGGCGACGACGACCCGGCTGTAGCCGACGACGTCCTCCCAGGGCCCGCCGGAGCCGATCCGCCGCGCGGTCACGACGAGGCCTCGCGGGTGACCGCCAGCGCCTCGGGCAGCGTGAACGCGCCGGCGTAGAGGGCCTTGCCGACGATGGCGCCCTCGACGCCGACCGCGGTCAGCCCGGCCAGCGCGCGGACGTCCTCGAGCGAGCTGACCCCGCCGGAGGCGACCACCGGCCGGGGCGTGGCGGCGCAGACCTCCCGCAGCAGGTCGAGGTTGGGGCCGCGCAGCGTGCCGTCCTTGGTGATGTCGGTGACCACGTAGCGGGCGCAGCCCTCGGCGTCGAGGCGGGCGAGGGTCTCGTAGAGCTCGCCGCCCTCGCGGGTCCAGCCGCGGGCGGCCAGCCGGGTGCCGCGGACGTCGAGGCCGACGGCGATGCGGTCGCCGTGCTCGGCGATGGCACGGGCGCACCACTCGGGCGACTCCAGCGCCGCGGTGCCCAGGTTGACCCGGCGGCAGCCGGTGGCGAGGGCCGCGGCCAGCGACTCGTCGTCGCGGATGCCGCCGGACAGCTCCACGTCGACGTCGAGCTCGCCGACGACGCGGGCGAGCAGCTCGCGGTTGCTGCCGCGGCCGAAGGCGGCGTCGAGGTCGACCAGGTGCACCCACTCGGCGCCGTCGCGCTGCCACTGCAGGGCGGCGTCGAGGGGGTCGCCGTAGGAGGTCTCGCTGCCGGCCTCCCCCTGGACGAGTCGGACGGCCTGGCCGTCGGCGACGTCGACGGCGGGGAGCAGCTGGAGGGTCGGCACGCTCCCAGCCTAGGGACCGGCCCGCTGTGGCCTGACCCACCCGAGGCAGGCTGCGGGGGTGGAGTTCGCCGACGTCGTCCGCAGGCGCCGCATGGTGCGCGACTACGACCCCGACCGGCCGGTGCCGCCGGAGGTGCGCGAGCGGCTGCTCGAGCACGCGATCCGGGCGCCCTCGGCCGGGTTCACCCAGGGCTGGGCGTTCCTGGTGCTCGAGGACCCCGCCGACCGGGAGCGGTTCTGGTCGGTGACCGCCGGGGAGGGCGCGCCCGACGCGTGGCTGACCCGGATGCGGCGGGCGCCGCTGCTGGTGGTCCCGCTGTCGTCGAAGGCCGCCTACCTCGACCGCTACGCCGAGCCGGACAAGGGCTGGACCGATCGCGACGAGACCCGCTGGCCGGTGCCCTGGTGGGACGTCGACGCCGGGATGGCCGCGCTGATGATGCTGCTGACCGCCGTCGACGAGGGGCTCGGCGCCTGCCTGTTCGGCGTCCCGGCCGAGCGGGTGGACGCCGTCCGGGAGGCGTTCGGGATCCCCGGCACCCACCGGCCGGTCGGCGTCGTGTCGGTCGGCTACCCGGGCGGGGACGACCGGCGCTCGCCGTCGCTGCGGCGACGCCGGCGGGGCGTGGAGGAGGTCGTCCACCGGGGCCGGTGGTGACGCGGGCCGCCGGTGGCCGGGCTGGTTGACTGCCCGCTCGTGACCTCCTCCTCGCGCGCCGTCCTCGTCACCGGTGGCTCCCGCGGCATCGGCCGCGCGATCGCCCGCGCCTTCGCCGAGCGCGGGGACCGGGTGGCCGTCCACTGGGGCACGTCGAAGGAGCGCGCCGAGGCCGTGCTCGCCGAGCTGCCCGGGTCCGGCCACGCGCTGGTGCAGGCCGACATGACCGACGCCGAGGCCGTGGGCGCGATGGTCGACGCCGCCGCCGAGGCGCTGGGCGGGCTGGACGTGCTGGTCAACAACGCCGGCGTCTTCGTGGCCTCCCCGCCGCTGACCACCACCTTCGAGGAGTGGCGGGACGTGTGGGAGCGGACGCTCGCGGTCAACCTGCTCGGCGCGGCCCACGCGACCTTCCGCGCCGTGCCGCACCTGCGGGCCGCCGGCGGCGGCGCGGTGGTCAACGTGTCCAGCCGCGGCGCCTTCCGCGGCGAGCCGCAGAACCCCGCCTACGGCGCCTCGAAGGCCGGGATGAACGCGTTCGCGCAGTCGATGGCGCTGGCGCTGGCGCCGCTGGGCATCTCGGTCACCGCGGTGGCGCCGGGCTTCGTGCAGACCGAGATGGCGCGCGAGGTGCTCGACGGCCCCGATGGCGACGCCGTCCGCGCGCAGTCGCCGTTCGGCCGGGTCGCGCGCCCGGAGGAGGTGGCCTCGGCGGTGCTGTGGCTGGCGTCGCCGGAGGCGCGGTTCAGCACCGGGACGATCGTCGACGTCAACGGCGCGTCCTACCTGCGCAGCTGACCCCGGTCAGCCGCCGTGCGCGGCGGCCCAGTGCGGGCTGGTGATGAGGCCGAGCAGGTTGCCGAACGGGTCGGCGACCACCGCGGTGGACCAGCCCTCGCCGCGGACGGTGGGCGGGGAGACGACGGAGGCGCCGGCGTCCTCGAGGCGCCGCAGCGCGGCGGGCAGGTCGTCGACGTGCCAGTGGACGACGACGCCGGCCGGCTGCCCGGCGGCCCAGGTGGCGTAGCGGGCGTCCATGATCCCGAGCTCGTCCTCGTCGTCGCCGATGCGGAACTCGACGTAGGCCGGCGGCCCCTCGACCGGCCGGGTGAAGTAGGGCCCGGTGTCGAGCACGCCGGCGTACCAGCGGACGGCGGCGGGGACGTCGTCGGCGAGCAGGGTCACGGTGGCCAGTCCTCGGAGCACGGGAGGGTCCCTCCGTCGGGCGGTCCGCCTGCTGCGTCCCGCTGGATCCCATGCTCCGCGGGGAAGTGCTCACCTCCTGAGCACTTTCCGCGGCATCCTCGGCGGCGTGCGCGCCGACCGGCTGGTCGCCCTCCTCCTGCTGCTCCAGGCCCGCGGCCGGGTCACCGCCGCGCAGGCCGCCGCCGAGCTGGAGGTGTCGGTCGCGACCGCCCGGCGCGACCTAGAGGCGCTGTCGGCCGCGGGCGTGCCGGTGTACCCGCAGGCCGGGCGGGGCGGCGGGTGGCAGCTGGTCGGCGGGGCGCGCACCGACCTGACCGGCCTGACCGGGCCCGAGGCGCGGGCGCTGTTCCTGCTGCTCGGCCCCGCCACCGCGGCCGGGCCGGACGCCCGGGGCGCGCTGCGCAAGCTGCTGCGGGCGCTGCCGGGGACCTTCCGCGCCGAGGCCGCGGCCGCCGCGGCGGCGGTCGTCGTCGACCCGTCCGGCTGGGGCGAGCGAGCCCGGGACCGGCCGGAGGTGGCGATGCTGCTCGACGCCGTCGTCGCCCGCCGGGTGGTGGAGTTCGACTACGCCGGGCGCGGCGGCGCGCCCGGGCGGCGGCGCGCCGAGCCGTGGGGGCTCGTGGACAAGGACGGCACCTGGTACCTGGTGGCCGGCACCCCCGCCGGCCGGCGCACCTTCCGCGTCGACCGCATGGGGGCGCCGGCGGTGACCGGGGAGGGCTTCGATCGGCCCGCCGGGCTCGACCTGCCCGGCGCGTGGGACGAGGTGGTCGGCGAGGTGGAGCGGCGCCGGTCGCTGGAGGCCGCGACGGTGGTGGTGCCCGCGCGGCTGGTGCCGGTGCTGCGCGACCGGTTCGGCCGGCACTGCGCCGTCGGGGGCGGCCCGGACGGCGACGGGCGCGTGCGGCTGCGGGTCGCGGCCCACACGGTGCGCGCGGTCGCCGAGCAGCTGGCCGGGTTCGGCGCCGCGGTGGAGGTGGTCGAGCCCGCCGCGGTGCGCGCGGGGCTGGCCGCGATCGGCGCGGAGCTGCTCGCCCGCCACGGCGGTTGAGCGCCCGGTGCCGACCGGCGGCTGCCCCGACCGCGCCGGGACGGCCACAGGTCGGCGTGCGGCGCCGGGTCAGCCGAGGTCCGTCGTCGCCCCCACGACCACGAGGTCGGAGCTGTGCGTGCCGGCCGCGTCCACGCCCGGCGGGCGGGGCTCGAAGCCGGGCAGGCCGCCCAGCCCGTCGCTGCCGTCGACCACCCGCAGCCGCAGCGGCCCGTCGCCGTCCACGGTGAACGTCGCCTCCACGCCCTGCGCGGGCGGCGCGTGGAAGGTGACCCACAGCCGGTCCTCCCCCAGCGCCTGCGCCGCGACGTCGCGCGCCTCCACGCGGGCGGCGGTGACCGTGCCGCCGTCGGCGGTCAGGTCCAGCACCACTAGCCGGACCTCGCGCTGCGGCGTGACCCGCACGGTGACCGTCCGCTGCCCGCCGGAGGAGCGGTCGTCGAGGACCTCGACCCGCGACGTCGGCAGGCCCGCGACCTCCGCCGGCCCGGCCGCCACCGCCTCCCCGGCCAGGTACGGGTAGTCGTGCGGCAGCGTCCGCGGGGTGCCGACGTAGCGCGCCGTGTACTCCCCCGGGTCGTCCTCGGTGCTGGCCCACCACGCCTCGCCGGTGTCGGCCTCCAGGGCGTAGACCAGCCGGCTGGGCACCGGGTGCTGCGGGTCGAAGCGGTCCACGGCCAGCCCGACGGCGGTGAGCAGCACGGTCAGGACGACGGCGACCCCGGGCACGGCCGGCGTCCGCAGCCGCGCGCGGCCGGCCGGGAACAGCCCCTCCACCACCGGCAGCAGGGCCAGGGCGAGCAGCGTCGCGACCGCCGCCGGCGCGGCCCCGCCGGCCAGGCCGAGCGCCGGGAGGAACAGCGCCACGGTCGGCGCGAGGACGACGACCGCGACCGCCCCGGCGACCAGCGCGCCGGCGGGCTGCGCGCGCCGAGGCAGCAGCCCGGTGAGCGCGCCCGCGAGCGCCGGCAGCGCGGCCAGGTACGACCCGCCGGGCGCCAGCGCCGCGAGGACTCCCGCGAGGACGGCGAGCAGGGCCAGCGCCCCGGTGCGCAGTGCCGCGGCGCCCAGGCGGCGGCGCAGCAGCGCGTACCAGGCGAGCACCACCACCGCGACGAGCGCGACCGCCGCCAGCCGGAACCAGCCCGGCTGCCACGGGTCGGTCATCGAGGCGTAGCCGGGCCGGATGAGCACCAGCAGCCGCCACAGCCCGGTCACCGCCAGCGGCGCCAGCACGAGCGGCAGCAGCGCCGCCGCCGTCCCGAGCAGCGTCCGCGGCACGGAGGAGCCGCGCCGGCGGTCCACCAGCGCCAGGACGACGACGCCGAGCACCGCCGCCCCCGCCAGCGGCCACACCAGCGCGCCCGGGTACCGCGCGAGCCCGGTGGGCAGCGGGAAGTAGGTGGCGTCGCCGTCGCCGGGGCGGGCGAGGCCGGTCAGGTCGGCGTCGCCGAGCTCCCGGGTGAGGGCGAGGGTGTTGTCACCCAGGGCCTGCAGCGTCCGCCGGTCCAGCCGTTCGGGGGTGTCCTGCGGGGTGTGGTAGCCCGCGTTGCCGTCGATGAAGGCGGTGTTCAGGCCGGTGAAGTCGCCGTCGCCGAGCAGCACGCTGAAGTCGGTGTCGTTGGGCAGCGTCCGGTACACCTCGACGGCGAGGCTGCTGGCCACCGGGTGCGGCACCGCGGCGGCGTACCGCGCGGCCAGCCCGGCGTTGCCCGGCGACGTCTCGAACGTGATCGGCGGGCCGGACGTACCGCGGGCCTCGAGGTTGAGCACCACCCCGCCCTCGCTCGCCAGCGGGTGGCTGTCGGCGAACGCCTCGGCGCCGCACAGGCACGCCTCCTCGGCGTCGGTGATGACCACGACGACGTCGTTGCGCAGCGGCTCGCCCTCGCCGAGCGCGCGCACCGTCTCGAGGATCGCGGCCACGCCGGCGGCGTCGTCACTGGCGCCGGGGCCGGTCTCCACCGAGTCCGAGTGCGCCACGAGGAACAGCCGGCCGGTGCTGTCGGTGCCGGGCAGGACCGCGACGACGTTGCGCACCCGCGCCATCTCCGCCGCCCCCGGGCCGGCCTGCCGGGTGCCGACGGCGTTCTGCACCCGGGTGTCCAGGCCGAGGTCGGTGAGCGTGGCGACCAGCCCGTCGACGACGCGGTCGTGCGCCGGGCTGCCGGTGACGTGCACCTGCGCGGCGATCTCCTGCACGTGCGCGAAGGCCCGGCCGGCGCTGAACGACGCCGCCGGGGCGTCGGCGGGTGCGGGGGCCGGCGGCCGGAGCGCCAGCACGCTCCAGACGGTCAGCCCGGCCAGCAGCGCCAGGGTGACGAGCGGGCCGGCCAGCCCCCCGCGGCGCTCGGGTGCCGGGGCGGGCGTGCGCGACGCGGGCAAGCGGGGTCCTCCTCGACCGGATGCCGGACCGGGTCACCCTAGGCGCGCGCGGAGGACACTCCGGGGATGCTGCGCGGTGCGCTCCCCGCTCGTGCCGGGCGCCGGACGAACCTCGGGCTGCTCGTGCTCCTGCTCGTGGCCGGCGGCACCGGGGTGCTCGCGTTCGGCGTCGGGACGCCGCTGCCCTCGCGGCTGGTGGCCGCCGCGCACGGGGCGGCGGGGCTCGGCCTGCTGCTGCTCGTGCCGTGGAAGGCCGTCGTCGTCCGCAGGTCGCGGGCGCGCACCCGCGGCCGCCGCGACCCGACGGCGGCGTGGGGCCTCGCGGTCCTCGTCGGGCTGACCGTCGGGACCGGCCTGCTGCACACCGTCGCGGGGCCCGGCCTGGCCGTGGGCGGCGTGGCGCTGCTGCAGGTGCACGTCGCGACGGCGGTCGGCACCGCGGTGCTGCTGGCGGTGCACGCCGTGGGCAGCCGGCAGCGGCCGCGGCGCGGCGACGCCTCCCGCCGCGCGCTGCTGCGGGCCGGCGGCCTGGCCGTCGCCGCGGCCGCGCTGTGGGGCGCGGTCGAGGGCGGCCTGCGGCTCACCGGGGCGCCGGGTGCGCGCCGGCGCGGCACCGGCTCGCACGAGCGCGGCAGCGGCGACCCCGCGGCCATGCCGGTGACGCAGTGGTTCACCGACGCCGTCCCGGACGACGCCGGCGGGACCGTCGAGCTGGTCGCGGGCGGCCGCACGACCCGGCTGCGCGCCGCCGACCTGGACCGCGGCGACACGGTCACCGCCGTCCTCGACTGCACCGGCGGCTGGTACGCGACGCAGGAGTGGCGCGGCGTGCGGCTGGACCGGCTGCTGGCCGGCGCCGGGCTGCCGGAGGACGGCAGCGTCGACGTCGTGAGCGTGACCGGCTACCGGCGGCGGCTGCCGCTGGCCGACGCGGGCGCGCTGCTGCTGGCCACGCACTGCGCGGGCCGGCCGCTGTCGGCCGGGCACGGGGCGCCGGTGCGGCTGGTCGCGCCGGGCCGGCGCGGCTACTGGTGGGTGAAGTGGGTCCGCCGGGTGGAGGTGGTCGACGCGCCGTGGTGGCTGCAGCCGCCCTTCCCCCTGACGTGACCCGTCAGAGCGTGGCCAGCCAGTTGGTCAGCAGCTGGGCGCCGGCGTCGCCGCTCTTCTCCGGGTGGAACTGCGTCGCCGACAGCGCGGCGTTCTCCACGCCGGCGACGAACCGGTCGCCGTGCTCGGCCCAGGTCACCTTCGGCGGCGCCAGCCGCGACGGCGGGCCGTCCTGGCCGAGGGTGAACTCGCGGACGCCGTAGGAGTGCACGAAGTAGAACCGCTCGTCGGCCAGGCCGTCGAACAGCACGCTGCCCTCGGGCACCTCGACCCGGTTCCAGCCCATGTGCGGCAGGACGGGCGCCTCCAGCTGCTCGACCGTGCCGGGCCACTCACCGCACCCCTCGGCGTCGTGGCCGTGCTCGACCCCGCGCTCGAACAGGACCTGCATGCCGACGCAGATGCCCAGCACCGGCCGGCCGCCGGCCAGCCGCCGGCCGATGGTGCGCGGCCCGTCGACGGCGCGCAGCTCCCGCATGCAGTGGGCGAACGCGCCCACGCCCGGCACGACGAGCCCGTCGGCCTCGAGGGCGGCGTCGCGGTCGGCGGTCACGGTCACGTCGGCGCCGACGCGGGCCAGCGCCCGCTCGGCCGAGCGCAGGTTGCCCGACCCGTAGTCGAGGACGACCACCTTCTTCACGTCTGCCACGGTACGTGGCAGCGCCGCGGTCCCCGCCGGGATTCCCGCCCGGTCCCGGGGCGCCCGCTCGAGCACCGCGGCCACCGCCGGTCGGCGAGGACCGGCCCCGGGAGGCGGTCCCGGTCGCTCAGACGAGCCTCAGGATCCCCGACGCGGTGGCCAGCAGCGCCGCCACCAGCAGGACGACCGCGATCAGGACCTGCGGGCCCGTGCGGCCCCTCGTGTCGTGGTCCGCCTTCCACATGCTCCACGCCCCGCCCAGCAGGAACCCGCCGAGGACGACGAGGACGACGCCGAACTCCATCCGTTACAGCGCGCCCTTGGTGGAGGGGACGTCGGCGACCCGCGGGTCGATCGCGACGGCGGCGCGCAGCGCCCGGGCGAGCGCCTTGAACTGGCCCTCGACGATGTGGTGGGCGTCGCGGCCGGCGTAGAGCACCCGCACGTGCAGGGTGATCCGCGCGTTGAAGGCGAAGGACTCGAGGACGTGCTTGGTCAGCGACGTCGGGTAGTCCGGCCCGATCATCGGCGTCATGGTCTCGGGCTCGGCGTGCACGAAGTACGGCCGGCCGGACAGGTCGACCGCCGCCTGCACGAGCACCTCGTCCATGGGGATCGTGGCGTCGCCGTAGCGGGTGATGCCCTTCTTGTCCCCGAGCGCCTCGCCGAACGCCTGGCCGAGCGCGATGGCGACGTCCTCCACCGTGTGGTGGGCGTCGATGTGCAGGTCGCCGTCGGCCTGCACGGTGAGGTCGATGCCGCTGTGCCGGGACAGCGCGGTCAGCATGTGGTCGTAGAAGCCGACGCCGGTGCTGATCGAGCTCTTCCCGGTGCCGTCGAGGTCCAGCTCGACGACCAGCTTGGTCTCGCTGGTGGCGCGCTCCACGCGGGCGGTACGGCTCATGGGTCTCAGTCTCCCAGGCGGTGGTCGGGGGCCACCTCACCCAGCGCGGTGAGGAAGGCGTCGGTCTCCGCCGGGGTGCCGGCGGTGACCCGCAGCCAGCCGGGGATGCCGACGTCGCGGACGAGGACGTCGCGGTCGAGCAGCGCCTGCCAGGCGGCGTGCGCGTCGGCGAACCGGCCGAACAGGACGAAGTTGGCGTCGCTGGGCACGCTGGTCAGCCCCAGCGACGGCAGGGTGGCGACGATCCGGTCGCGCTGGGCCTTGACGGCGTCGACGGTGGCCAGCAGCGCGTCGGTGTGCGCCAGCGCGGCCCGCGCGGCGGCCTGGGTCAGCGAGGACAGGTGGTAGGGCAGCCGCACCAGCTGCAGCGCGTCGACGACGGCGGGGTCGGCGGCGAGGTAGCCCAGCCGCAGGCCGGCCATGCCGAACGCCTTGCTCATGGTGCGGCTGACCACCAGCCGCGGGCGGCCGGGCAGCAGGCTCAGCGCCGACGGCGTGCCCGTGCGGGCGAACTCCTCGTACGCCTCGTCCACCACGACCATGCCCTCGGTGGCGTCGTGGAGCTGCTCGACCGTCTCCAGCGCGACCGCCGTCCCGGTGGGGTTGTTCGGGCTGGTCACGAAGACGACGTCGGGCCGGACCTCGCGCACCTGGGCGGCGGCCTGCGCGGCGTCGATGGTGAAGTCCTCGCGGCGGTGCCCGTCGACCCACGCCGTCCCGGTGCCGGCGGAGATGATCGGGTGCATCGAGTAGGACGGGGTGAAGCCCAGCGCCGTCCGCCCGGCGCCGCCGAAGGCCTGCAGCAGCTGCTGCAGCACCTCGTTGGAGCCGTTGGCCGCCCACACCTGCGCGGGCTCGACCCGCTCCCCGCCGCGGCTGAGGTAGGCGGCGAGGTCGGTGCGGAGCGCGACGGCGTCCCGGTCGGGGTAGCGGTTGAGCTCCAGCGCCGCGTGCCCGAGCGCCTCGCCGAGCGTGGCCAGCAGCTCCGCGGGCAGCGGGTGCGGGTTCTCGTTGGTGTTGAGCCGGTGGGTGACCTGCAGCTGCGGGGCGCCGTAGGGCGTGCGCCCGCGCAGCTCCGGCCGCAGCGGGAGCTCGTCGATCGACGTCCTCGGGGTGGCCGTCACGGCTTCTGCCGCACCCGGACCGCGGCCGCGTGCGCGGGCAGGTCCTCGGCGTGGGCGAGGGCGTCGACGTGCCCGGCCACCTCGGCCAGCGCCTGCTCGTCGTACTCGACGACGTGGATGCCGCGCAGGAACGACTGCACCGACAGGCCGCTGGAGTGCCGGGCGCAGCCGCCGGTGGGCAGCACGTGGTTGGAGCCGGCGATGTAGTCGCCCAGCGACACCGGCGACCAGGCGCCGACGAACACCGCGCCGGCGTTGCGCACCCGCAGCGCCACGTCGCGGGCGTCGCGGGTCTGGATCTCCAGGTGCTCGGCGGCGTAGGCGTCGACCACCGCCAGGCCGGCGTCGAGGTCGTCGACCAGCACGATCCCCGACTGGCTGCCGTCCAGCGCCGTGAGGATGCGGTCGGAGTGCTTGGTGGCCGCGACCTGCCCGGGGACGAGGTCGAGGACGGCGTCGGCCAGCTCCTCGCTCGTGGTGACCAGCACCGCGCCGGCCAGCGGGTCGTGCTCGGCCTGGCTGATCAGGTCCGCGGCGACGTGCACCGGGTCGGCGGTGTCGTCGGCGAGGATCGCGACCTCGGTGGGGCCGGCCTCGGAGTCGATGCCGATCAGCCCGCGCAGCAGCCGCTTGGCGGCGGTCACGTAGACGTTGCCGGGGCCGGTGACCACGTCCACCGGCTCGCACGAGCCCGCGCCGTAGCCGAACACCGCGATCGCCTGCGCGCCGCCGACGGCGTAGACCTCGGTCACGCCGAGCAGCGCGCACGCGGCCAGCACGCCGGGGTCGGGCAGGCCGCCGTGGTCGCGCTGCGGCGGGGAGGCGACGGCGATCGACGCGACGCCGGCGATCTGCGCCGGGACGACGTTCATCACCACGCTGGACAGCAGCGGCGCCAGCCCGCCGGGGACGTAGAGGCCGACGCGGCGCACCGGAACCCAGCGCTCGGTGACCGTGCCGCCGCGGACCACCTGGGTGGTGACGTCGGTGCGCGCCTGGTCGGCGTGCACCCTCCGCACCCGGGCGATGGCCTCCTCGAGCGCGGCCCGCACGTCGGGGGCGAGCCCGTCGAGCGCGGCCTGGATCGCGTCGGCCGGGACGGCGAAGTCCTCGAGGTCGACGCCGTCGAGGCGGGCGGTGATCTCGCGGACCGCCTGGGCGCCGCGGACGCGGACGTCCTCGCACAGCGGCCGGACGGTGGCCAGCACGGAGTCGATGTCGGTGGCGGCGCGCGGCAGCAGGCCGGCCAGGTCGCGGACCCCCGGCAGCGCGGATCCACGCAGGTCGATGCGGGCGAGCACGGGAGGCCTCCGGAACCAGGCGAGGGACGACCTCCCAGCGTAGTCGGGGCGCGGCCGCCCGCCGTCACGGCGCCGGGGGCCGGGGGCGCCCGTAGGCTCGCCGGTGTGGGCGACCTCATCCCGCTGTTCCCGCTCGGGTCGCCGCTGTTCCCCGGGATCGTGCTGCCGCTGCAGGTCTTCGAGCCCCGCTACCGGGCGCTGGTGCGGGACCTGCTGGCGCAGCCGGAGGACGGCGACGGCCGGTTCTTCGGGGTGGTCGCGATCCGGCAGGGCTGGGAGGTCGAGCGGGTCGCCCCCGCCCAGGCGCTCTACGACGTCGGCTGCACCGCGCACCTGCAGACCGTGCGACCGCAGCCCGACGGCGGGTTCCGCCTCACCACCGTCGGCGGCGACCGGTTCCGGCTGCTCGACGTCCTGGTCGGTGGGGACGACGAGGACGAGGACGGCACGCCCTACCTGCGCGCCGAGGTCGAGTGGCTGGCCGAGGAGGAGGCCGCCGAGGAGGCGGCCGGGGACCAGGAGGTGGGGTCCTCCCCGCCCGGCGGGGGCCCGGACGAGGGGCTGGTGGCCGAGGTGGCCCGCGGGTCGCTCGACGTGCTGGAGCGCGGGGTGGGCTCGCTGTTCACCCGCTACGTGAGCGCCGTGGCGAGCCTGCAGACCGGCGGCGCGGAGACCGCCGTGGCCGGCGACGCGCAGGACCTCGAGGGCACCGACGCGCTCCTCGACGTCGTCGACGGGGACGCCCGCGCGCTGTCCTACCTGGTGGCCTCGGCGGCGCTGCTGACCACCGAGGACCGGCAGGCGCTCCTGGCCGAGTCGGCGACCCGGCGGCGGCTGGTGGCCGAGACGCGGATGCTGCGCCGGGAGCTGACCCTGCTCCGGACGGTGGGGGCCGTCCCGGCGCCGCTGCAGCAGTTCGCCGGCCCGACCAGCCTCAACTAGGCGGAGGGCCCCCTACCCCCATGGAGGACCTCCCTGCCCCCCACCGCTCGCGAGCTCGCGGCGGGACCCTGCGGGGAGCCGTCCCAGGACGTCACCCCCGGCCGAGGTCGTCGCGGGCGGCGAACAGCGCCGCGACCACGTAGACCAGCAGCGCGGCGAACGGGGCCACCGCCAGCGCCGGCGGGCTGGACAGCTCCAGCCCGGTGGTCACCCGGGTGCCGACGTCACCGAGCTGGGCCGGCGTCGGCCCGGGCGCGAGCAGCTCCCCCAGCTGCCAGGCGAGGACCCCGGCCAGCGCGGTGCCGAGCGCGGTGCCCACCACGGTGGCCACGCCCCGCCGGCGGCGCATCCCCCAGGCGATCCCGCCGGCGAGCAGGCCGAGGCCGGCGAGGACGAGCACCAGGACCGAGTCGTCGGCGACCAGCAGCTCCGCCGACGGGCGCCCGACCGGCACCGCCCCGCCCTCGACCACCTCGAACCGGGCCCGCGGCGCCAGCCAGACCCACAGCAGGCCGGCCGGGACACCCGCGAGCGCGACGAGCGCCGCCCACAGCGCCGCCCCCCGCAGGTCCCGCCGCAGCTCCGCCAGCAGCGCGGCACCGGCCGGCCGGGCGGGCGGCACCGCGGCCGGGACGGCACCGAGGGCGACGTCCCCGGCGCCGGAGGCGGCGTTCCCCGCACCGGAGGCGGCGTTCCCGGCGCCGGGAGCGGTGCCCGCGGCGCCGACCACCGAGGCGGGCGGGGCGTACGGGCTGTCGGGGAGCGGAGACGGGCTGCTCACGACCCCCAGTGAACCCCGCGGAGCGGACGGCCCGCTCCCGGGCGTGCCGGTCACAGCAGGGCGACGCTGGTCGGTCCCAGCAGTGCCTTGATGTCGCCCATGAGAGCCGTGCTCGGCCGCACCCGCAGCCCCTGGTCCAGCCGCAGCACCGTCTCGCGCCCGTTGTTGAGCAGCTTGAGGTGCACCTCGGTGGTGCCCGGGTGGCTGCCCAGCACCTCGCGCAGCCGCTCGACCACCGGCGGGGTGCAGCGGGCCGCGGCCATCGACACGAGCACCGGGCCCCGGGGGCCCTCGGTGAGCTCGGGGACGGTCACCTCGGAGCCGAACAGCGAGGGCTGGTCGTCGCGGCGGCTGATCCGGCCCTTGACCACGACGATCTGGTCGCGGACGACCTTCTCCGAGACCTCCGCCCAGGTCTTCGGGAAGAACAGCACCTCGATGCCGGACTCGAGGTCCTCCAGCGTCGCGATGGCCCACGGCGCGCCCTGCTTGTTGGTGCGGGGCTGCACCGAGGTGAGGATGCCGGCGATCGTGACGTTCGCGCCGTCCTCGACCCCGCCGGCGTTGATCTCCGCGATCGGGGTGTCCGCGTTGGCGGCGAGCACGTGCTCGACGCCGTGCAGCGGGTGGTCGGAGACGTAGAGGCCGAGCATGTCGCGCTCGAAGACCAGCCGCTCGGACTTCGACCAGTCCGCCGTGGGGACGGCGATGTCCAGCGCGCTGCCGAACGGGTCGTCCCCGTCGCCGCCGAAGCTGCCGAACAGGTCGAACTGGCCCTCGGCCTCCTTGCGCTTGAGCGACATGGCGGCGTCGACGGCCTGGGCGTGGATGGCGGCGATGCCCTGGCGCGAGTGGCCGAGGGAGTCGAAGGCGCCGGCCTTGGCCAGGGACTCGATGACCTTCTTGTTGCAGGCCACCGTGTCGATCTTGCGCATGAAGTCGGCGAAGTCCTTGAACGCGCCCTTCTCCTCGCGCGCCCGGACGATCGAGTCGACGACGTTGGTGCCCACGTTGCGCACCGACGCCAGGCCGAAGCGGATGTCGGTGCCGACCGCGGTGAAGTCCCAGGAGGACTCGTTGACGTCCGGCGGGAGCACCTTGATGCCCATCCGGCGGCACTCGGCCAGGTAGACCGGCCGGCGGTCCTTGTCGTCACCGACGCTGGTGAGCAGCCCGGCCATGTACTCGGCCGGGTAGTTGGCCTTGAGGTAGGCCGTCCAGTAGGAGACCAGGCCGTAGGCCGCCGAGTGCGCCTTGTTGAACGCGTAGTCGGCGAACGGGACCAGGATGTCCCACAGCGTCTTGATCGCGGCGTCGGAGTAGCCGCGCTCCTTCATGCCGGCCTCGAAGCCGACGAACTCGGCGTCGAGGACGGACTTCTTCTTCTTGCCCATCGCGCGGCGCAGCAGGTCGGCCTTGCCGAGCGAGTACCCGGCGACCTTCTGCGCGATCGCCATGACCTGCTCCTGGTACACGATCAGGCCGTACGTGCCGCCCAGGATGTCCTCGAGCGGCTCGGCCAGCTCGGGGTGGATCGGCGTGATCTCCTGCTGGCCGTTCTTGCGCAGCGCGTAGTTGGTGTGCGAGTTCGCGCCCATCGGGCCCGGCCGGTAGAGCGCGCCGACCGCGGAGATGTCCTCGAAGTTGTCCGGCCGCATGAGCCGCAGCAGCGAGCGCATCGGCCCGCCGTCGAACTGGAAGACGCCGAGGGTGTCACCGCGGGCCAGCAGGTCGTAGGTGGCCTTGTCGGTGAGGTCCTTGCTGATCTCGTCGAGGTCGATCGGCTCCTTGCCGTTCGCGACGATGTTGCGCAGCGCGTCGTCGATGACCGTGAGGTTGCGCAG
Source organism: Geodermatophilus sp. SYSU D00698 (assembly GCF_054050335.1). Classification (NCBI taxonomy): domain Bacteria; kingdom Bacillati; phylum Actinomycetota; class Actinomycetes; order Geodermatophilales; family Geodermatophilaceae; genus Geodermatophilus; species Geodermatophilus sp. SYSU D00698. The sequence continues at coordinate 6,623 of NZ_JBJGZD010000015.1, read as the reverse complement.
GCCCAGGAAGTCCATCTTCAGCAGGCCGAGCGTCTCGCAGGTCGGGTAGTCGAACTGCGTGATGATCGCGCCGTCGTTCTCGCGGCGCATGATCGGGATCGAGTCGATCAGCGGGTAGCGGCCGATGATGACGCCGGCCGCGTGCACGCCCCACTGCCGCTTCAGGCCCTCGAGCTTGCGCGCCTGGTCGACGACCTCGGCCGCGCCGGGGTCGGACTCGTAGCGGGCGCGGAACTCCGCGGCCTCCTTGTAGCGCGGGTGGGCCGGGTCGAAGACGCCCGACAGCGGGATGCCCTTGCCCATCACGTCCGGGGGCATGAGCTTGGTCAGCTCGTCGCCCACCGAGTAGGGGCGGTCGAGCACCCGGGCGGCGTCCTTGATCGCGGCCTTGGCCTTGATGGTGCCGTAGGTGACGATCTGGCTGACCCGCTCCTCGCCGTACTTCCGCGAGACGTACTGGATGACCTCGCCGCGGCGGCGGTCGTCGAAGTCGATGTCGACGTCGGGCATCGAGACGCGCTCGGGGTTGAGGAACCGCTCGAAGATCAGCCCGTGCTGCAGCGGGTCGAGGTCGGTGATGCCCATGGCGTAGGCGGCCAGCGAGCCCGCGGCCGAGCCGCGGCCGGGGCCGACGCGGATGCCGTTGTCCTTGGCCCAGTTGATGAAGTCGGCGACCACGAGGAAGTACCCCGGGAAGCCCATCTGGGTGATGATCCCGACCTCGTAGTCGGCCTGCTTGCGCACGTGGTCGGGGATGCCGTTCGGGTACCGCTTGTGCAGCCCCCGCTCGACCTCCTTGACGAACCAGGAGGTCTCGTCCTCCCCCGGCGGCAGGGGGAACCGCGGCATGAGGTCGGCGCCCTCGGTGAAGGTCACCTCGCACTGCTCGGCGACCAGCAGCGTGTTGTCGCACGCCGAGGCCAGGTCGCCGGGGAACAGCGCGCGCATCTCGGCGGCGCTCTTCAGGTAGTAGCCGTCGCCGTTGAACTTGAAGCGGTTGGTCTCGTTCAGCCGCGCCCCGGTCTGGATGCACAGCAGGGCGTCGTGGGCCTCGGCGTCCTCCTTGTGCGTGTAGTGGAGGTCGTTGGTGGCCAGCAGCGGGATGCCCAGGTCCTTCGCGATCTCCAGCAGCTGCGGGCGGGTCTTCTGCTCGATGGACAGGCCGTGGTCCATCAGCTCGGCGTAGAAGTTCTCCTTGCCGAAGATGTCCTGGAAGTCGGCGGCCGCCTGCCGGGCGCGGTCGAGCTTGCCCGCGCGCAGCCACATGTTGACCTCGCCGGACGGGCAGCCCGTCGTCGCGATGAGGCCCGTGCCGTAGCGCTCGAGCAGGTCGCGGTCGAAGCGCGGCTTGCGGTACTGGCCCTCGAGGCTGGCCAGCGAGGAGATGCGGAAGAGGTTGTGCATCCCCTCGGTGGTGCGCGCCAGCAGGGTCATGTGCGTGTAGGCGGCCTTGCCGCGGGAGGACCCGCCCTCGCCGTCCTCGTCGATGAGGTTGTCGCCGAAGTCGAACGGCGCGCGGTCGAACCGGGAGCCGGGCGTGTAGTAGCCCTCCATGCCGATGATCGGCTTCACGCCGGCGGCCTTGGCCTGCTTGTAGAAGTCGTAGGCGCCGAAGACGTTGCCGTGGTCGGTCATGGCCAGCGCCGGCATGCCCTGCTCGGCCGCGGCCTTCGTCACCTCGGGCAGCTTGGCCGCCCCGTCGAGCATCGAGTACTCGGTGTGGACGTGCAGGTGCGCGAACGAGTCGGTGCTCTGGGCGGCGCTGCTGCTCACGGCGGTGCGGTGCTCCTCACGGGTCGTGCTGGCCCGGCCGTCGGGTGCTCCGGCGGGCGACCGGCGGGGAAGACCGGGCGGCGCGGTGCGGGCTCGGGACTGGTCCGGCCGGGCACCGACGCAGGCCCGGGCCGGTCCCCTGATCCTCGCACCGGGGACGTTCTACGCCGAGGGTCTGACAGGACGTGTCCCGGCGCGGCGGGACGACCCCGTCACAGTCGGCGGCGCATGGTGACGTGCCGGATGCCGGCCTCCTCGTACTCCTCGCCGACGGCGGTGTAGCCGGCCCGCTCGTAGAAGCCGCGGGCGGTGACCTGCGCGTGCAGCTCCACCTCGGTCAGGCCGCGCAGCGCCGCCTGCCGGTGCAGCTCGGCCAGCACCGCGGCGCCGTGCCCGGCGCCGCGGGCGGCGGCGTCGACGGCCATGCGGCCGATCACCCCCCGCCCGTCGCGCTCGAGCAGCCGCCCGGTGGCCACGACCCGCTCGTCGGCGTCCCGGCTGACCGCGTGGACGGCGGTGGCGTCGGCGGCGTCCTGCTCGACCTCCGGCGGCACGCCCTGCTCGTCGACGAAGACCCGGGTGCGCACCGCGACCACCTCCGGCCAGTCGGCGGCGGTGGCGACGGCGGCCGTCGGGGCGCTCACGCGGGCGCCCCGCCGGTGGCGCGCGGCGCGGGCAGCGCCTCGGGCAGCGCCGACGACGGCACGAGCAGGAACCGCAGGTCGACCGCTGCGTGCAGCAGCACCGGCAGCAGCAGCGACCCGGTCTCCAGGTACAGCGCCGCGAACACCCCGCCCAGCACGCCGGTGAGCACGACCCCGCCCACCCCCTGGTAGGCGTGCGCCAGCCCGAAGGCCACGGCCGCGACGGCGACCAGCACCGCGTGCGGCAACCCGCCGCCCACCGCGGCGACCACCGCGAGGAAGAACCCGCGGTAGAGCCACTCCTCGCACACCCCCGCGGTCACCCCGACGACGGTGAACAGCCGCCGCTCGGACCGGCTGCGCGGCAGCAGGGCCAGGGTGGCGTGCACCGGCGGCTCGGCGTGCCGGCCCTGGGCGGGCGGGGAGGTGCCCGGCTGTGGCGTGCCCGCACGGGTCAGCGCCCCGCCGCGCAGCGCCCGGACCGAGACCAGCGCCAGGACCAGGACGAGCAGCGCGGCGGCGCCGGTGACCGGCCCCGGCAGGCCGGTGGGCCAGGCCAGCCCGACGGCGGCGGCGTCGACGTCCGGCGCGGCCAACCAGACGACGAGGGCGAGGGCCGCCAGCCCCCACTCGAGGACCAGCAGCCGCCGGTAGAAGGAGCGCCGGGCGGCCGGGTCGGTGCGCAGCCGGCCCTCGAAGCGGCGGTGCAGCACGTGCCCGACCAGCGGCTCGCCGGCGACGAGGTAGACCCCGACGACCACGGCCGACAGCGTGGCGGGGCCCCAGTCGGCGAGGGTGGCGGGGAGGCCGGTCACGGGAGGGTCAGGACTCGGCGCGCAGGACGGCCAGCGCCCCGGCGAGGTCGTCCGGGTAGTCGCTGGTGAACTCGACCCGGTGCCCGTCGGCGGGGTGCGCGAAGCCCAGCCGCACGGCGTGCAGCCACTGCCGGGACACCCCGAGCCAGGCGGCCAGCGTCGGGTCGGCGCCGTAGGTGGTGTCGCCGACGCAGGGGTGGCGCAGCGCGGAGAAGTGCACCCGGATCTGGTGGGTGCGGCCGGTCTCGAGGTGGATGTCGACCAGGCTGGCGGCCGGGAAGGCCTCGATCACCTCGTAGTGGGTGACCGACGGGCGCCCCCCGGAGACGACGGCGAACTTCCAGTCGTGCCGCGGGTGCCGGTCGATGGGCGCGTCGATGGTGCCGCGCGAGGGGTCGGGGTGGCCCTGTACGAGCGCGTGGTAGCCCTTGTCGACCGTCCGCTCCTTGAACGCCGCCTTGAGCAGCGTGTAGGCGCGCTCGCTCTTGGCGACGACCATCAGCCCCGTCGTGGCGGCGTCGAGGCGGTGCACCACGCCCTGCCGCTCCGGGGCGCCGGAGGTGGAGATGCGGTAGCCGGCCGCGGCCAGCCCGCCGACGACGGTCGGGCCCTCCCAGCCGGGGCTCGGGTGCGCCGCGACGCCGACCGGCTTGTCGACGACCACCACGTCGTCGTCGTCGTGGACGACGGTCAGGCCGGGCACCGGCTCGGGCGGCGGCGCCTCCCCCGGCGGCGGGGGCAGCTCGACCTCCAGCCAGCTGCCGCCGGTGAGCCGGTCGCCCTTGCCGCGGACGCGGCCGTCGACCCACACCTTGTCGGCGTCGGCGAGGTCGGCGGCGACCGCGCGGGACAGCCCGAACAGCCGCGCCAGCGCCTGGTCCACCCGCTGGCCCTCCAGGCCGTCGGGCACCGGGAGGGCGCGGTGCTGACCGGGAGCGCTCACCGGTCCATCGTGACAGGTCAGCCGCGGGACACCGCGCCGTCGCCGCGGTCGCGGGTCCGGGTGCCGTCGAACTCGACGCCGCGCAGCGCGAGGTAGGCCCCGAGCAGCCCGCCGCAGACGATCGCGGAGTCGGCCAGGTTGAAGATCGGGTACACCTCGCCGTCCGGCGCGAACACCGACAGGAAGTCGACGACGCCGCCGCGCAGGAACCCCGGCTCGCGGAACACGCGGTCGACCAGGTTGCCCAGGGCGCCGCCGAGGACCAGGCCCAGCGCGACCGCCCAGCCGGTGGAGTACAGCCGCCGCGCCGTCCGGACGATCACCACGGCGACGGCGACCGCGACCAGCGTGAAGACGACGGTGAAGCCCTCGGCGAAGGAGAAGGCGGCGCCGGTGTTGCGGGCGTGCGTGAGGTACAGCGCCCCGCCGAGCACCCGGAGGTTCTCGCCGCGGTCGATCGTGGCGACGACGAGCAGCTTGCTGCCGAGGTCGGCGAGGAAGACGGCCGCGGCGAGCAGGAGGAGCAGCCGCGTGCGCGCGCGCCGGGCCGGTGCCGGGGCGGCAGCGTGCGCGGCGGCGTCGTGCGCGGCGGCGTCGTGCACGGCGGCGTCGTCCGGAGCGGCCGCGGCGGGGGCCTCCGCGGGGTCCTCGGGTCGCTCGCTCAGCGGGGGCTCCTCGTGCTCACGGCGGGGTGCGGGTGGCCGCGGGAGGCGGCCGGCGAGCCCGACGATAGCCTCGGCGGCCGCGCCTCCCGGCCCGCGGCGCGGCCGTACCACCGCCGCGACGGTGAGGCAGCTCACCGCCGGGTAGACGAATCTCACACCCCGCCGAGGGCGTCCCGGTGCGCCGTTCGGCCGATCGTCGGAGATGGCGCACGTCCACCCGGCAGGAAGGCAGTCGTGTCCACCGACCTCGGTTCAGCCACCGACCCCGATGTGGTGCTCGTCGGCGGGGGCATCATGAGCGCGACCCTGGCGTCGCTGCTCGGTGTCATCGCGCCGGAGTGGAGCATCACCGTCTTCGAGTCCGCGGACGCGGTGGCGGGCGAGAGCTCGGACGCGTGGAACAACGCCGGCACCGGGCACGCGGCGCTGTGCGAGCTGAACTACACGCCCGCGGGGCCGGACGGCCGGGTGGACACCACCAAGGCCCGCCTCATCAACGAGCAGTTCCAGGTGTCGCGCCAGTTCTGGTCGCACCTGGTGCGCAGCGGCCTGACCGGCTCGCCCAAGGAGTTCATCTCCCCCGTCCCGCACGTCAGCTTCGTGACCGGGGAGGGCGGGCGCACCTACATGCGCAACCGCCACGCGGCGCTGTCGGCGGAGCCGCTGTTCGCCGGGCTCGAGTACACCGACGACCCCGCCGAGCTGGCGGGGTGGGTGCCGCTGGTCATGGACGGCCGCGACCCCGCGCAGGTCGTCGCCGCGACCCGCTCGGTCGCCGGCACCGACGTCAACTTCGGCGCGCTGACCCGGCTGCTGCTCGAGCAGGGCGAGGCCCGCGGCGTGCAGGTGCACACCGGCCAGCGGGTCACCGGCCTGGAGAAGCGCGACGACGGCCGCTGGAAGGTCACCGTCACCGACGAGCGGACCGGCGAGGAGCGCACCGTGCGCGCCCGGTTCGTCTTCGTCGGCGCCGGCGGCGGCGCGCTGCCGCTGCTGCAGAGGGCGGCGGTCCCCGAGATCCGCGGGTTCGGCGGCTTCCCGGTCAGCGGCATGTTCCTGCGCACCCGCTCCCCCGAGCTGGTCAGCCGGCACCAGGCCAAGGTCTACGGGCAGGCCGCCGTCGGGGCGCCGCCCATGTCGGTGCCGCACCTGGACCTGCGCCTGGTCGACGGCGAGTTCTCGCTGCTGTTCGGCCCCTACGCCGGCTGGTCGCCGAAGTTCCTCAAGGCCGGCTCGGTGTTCGACCTGCCGCTGTCGGTCAAGCCGAACAACCTCGGCTCGATGCTGGGCGTGGCCCGCACCGAGCTGGCGCTGACCAGGTACCTGGTCACCGAGCTGCTGCAGTCGCGCAAGGCCCGCCACCGCACGCTGACGGAGTTCGTGCCCCTGGCCGAGCAGGCCGACTGGGAGATGATCACCGCCGGCCAGCGGGTGCAGGTCATCAAGCGCGACCCGAAGAGCGGCAAGGGCGTGCTGCAGTTCGGCACCGAGCTCATCGTCGGCGGCGACGGCTCGATCGCGGGCCTGCTGGGCGCCTCCCCCGGCGCCTCGACGGCGGTCTCGGCGATGCTCTCACTGGTCGAGCGGGCGTTCCCCGACCGGGTGGCCGCGCGCCGCGCCGCGCTCGAGGAGGCGATCCCCTCCTACGGCCGCGACCTCTCCTCCGACCCGGCCCTGCTGGCGGCCGTCCGCGCGGACACGACGCAGACCCTCGAGCTCAACGGCTGAGGTCCGCTCCGTCGCCGCCTGCGGGGGAGTCGCCGTCCGGGCGCCGGTCCGGACG